>JANQQH010000549.1 GCA_028285025.1 Hyphomicrobiaceae bacterium
GATGAGCAAGGTGATTTTGAACGCCGGTGTAACATGGCCATGGTTGATCTAGAACCGATTACCAGTGAAGAAGATGCCATATCGGGCGATGATCACCAAACAGGTGACCTAGCCTCTCACGGCCTGGTAGATGTTATGCGTGACATGACCAGCTTTGACGCAGAGCGCTTACATCAGTTAATCGCCCGTCACGCCCATTATACTGATTCAGCACGGGCAAAAGACATCTTGCAAAATTGGGAAGACTATCTGCCAAAATTTGTCAAAGTGATGCCAGTTGAATACCGCCGAGCACTACAAGAAATGGCCCGCGAACAAAGCACCCGGCAAGATGGCACAGAACTGGAAATTGGTTTGAGAGGGAACAAATAATGGGTAAAGTCACCGGCTTTTTAGAGATAGATCGGCAGGACCGCGCCTACAAACCGGCCTCAGACCGCATCAGACATTATGATGAATTTGTCATCCCTCTTGGCGACAATCAAGTTAAACGCCAAGCTGCACGCTGTATGGATTGCGGCATTCCCTTTTGCCATACAGGTTGTCCTGTCAACAATCAAATCCCCGATTGGAATGATTTAGTCTACAACCACCAATGGCAAGAAGCAGCGCGCAACCTGCATTCAACCAATAATTTTCCTGAATTTACTGGCCGGGTTTGCCCTGCCCCGTGTGAGGCAGCTTGTACGTTAAATCTGGAAGATGTACCAGTCACGATTAAAACCATTGAATGCGCCATTGTTGACAAAGCATTTGAAAATGGCTGGGTCAAACCCCAAATCAATGCGCAGAAAACAGACAAACGCGTAGCTGTTATCGGCTCAGGCCCAGCAGGCATGGCTGGCGCCCAACAATTAGCACGCGCCGGGCACGATGTGCATCTGTTTGAAAAAAACAAAAAAGCTGGCGGTTTGCTGCGCTATGGCATTCCTGATTTTAAACTCGATAAATCGCTGATTGACCGCCGGGTGGAGCAAATGGAAGCCGAAGGTGTGACCTTTCACTTCGATGTTCACATCGGCCAAGACAAAGCCATTGATGATATCATTGATGAATATGATGCTGTGCTGCTCACCGGCGGTTCAGAAAAACCAAGAGACTTGCCCATCCCAGGCCGAGAGCTGCAAGGTGTTCATTTTGCCATGGATTTCCTCACCCAACAAAATCGCCGGGTGGGTGATGAACATTTGCAAAACTTTGAACCCATTTTGGCTGAAGGCAAACATGTTGTGGTCATCGGTGGCGGTGACACAGGCTCAGACTGCATTGGCACCTCCATTCGCCAGGGCTGTTTATCTGTGACCCAATTAGAAATCATGCCCCAACCGCCTCAGCAAGAAGACAAATTAATGACCTGGCCTGACTGGCCGTTGAAAATGCGCACCTCAAGCAGCCAAGCTGAAGGCGCCCAGCGCGATTGGTCAGTTATGTCCAAAGCCTTTGGCGGCACATCAGGCCATGTCTCCCACATTGAATGTATACGTGTGGATGAAAAAATGAACCCGATTGAAGGATCAAAGTTTGAACTAAAAGCTGATCTAGTGCTGCTGGCGATGGGCTTTGTCCATCCTATTCACGAAGGCATGATAGAAGGCGCCAAAGTTGAGCTTGATCAGCGCGGCAATGTGAAAGCAAACACAACCGATTATAAAACCTCAATTCCAGGTCTTTATGCAGCAGGCGATATGAGACGTGGCCAATCTCTTGTGGTATGGGCCATTCGCGAAGGCCGTCAAGCGGCCAAAGCTGTTGATGAATTCTTAATGGGCAGCTCAACCTTGCCAAGATAGAAAGCTGCCAAAAGGCTCACCCCATAATTTGAAAACAATTTGAACAAAAAGGCACCCTTTATTTTTTAAATAAAGAAACAAACCCACACCAACGAACCTGTTCAGCTTTAGGTCGCAGGGCTAGGCTGTTTTTATGATTCTGTCTATATCGCCATTCGCAGAAACGGGAAAACGCCCTGGCAAATAAGAGCATTTTATTCGCTTCAAGACTCAAACAACATGCATTGACCTTGTGTCCTAACACCAAATAAATGCCAGCCAATTTTGGAAAAAAGATAGGCTGTATCACCCCCCAAATGTTGCAGGAACACATGATTTAAACATATGACAACAAAGATATATATTGCAGAAATATTAGCCTAACGGCTATAAAATATCACATAGACATGACCAAGTGTTGTAGCTACTATTTGCCATAAACTGGGCTACAAACATTAGCTCTCCAATTTCCAATCAGCGAAGACGATCGAAAAATATTGTTCCGGAAGACCCAATGGCCAGAAATGAACAGACCTTAACTGACAAGGCATATGAGATCATAGAAGAAAAGATCATTACACAAGAACTTGCCCCTGGCATGCTTCTTTCTGAAAAACTATTATCACAAGAGTTAGACATTGGGCGCACTCCTGTACGCGAAGCCTTGCAAAGACTGGCCCAAGGCGGGCTGGTTAATATCTTGCCGCGCAGAGGCATTATGGTTTCAGAAATCAATGTCGGGGCACAATTGCGAATGCTGGAAGTTAGAAAAGAGATTGAGCGCATCTTAGCCCGTTCCGCCGCTCAGCGGGCCACCGACGAAGAGCGCGAAAAATTCAAAGAAATAGCCAATCAATTCCATCACTCAGCCTTCCACGAAGACGATCTTTTTTTTATGCGTGTTGATAAAGAATTCAACACACTCATTGCCAAAGCCGCACGCAACGAATTTGCAGAAAAAGCCATTGGCCTTATGAGCGGTCTTTCCAGGCGCTTTTTTTACAACTTTTACAAAGAACGGGTTACACTTAGCACCAGTGCCGATCTTCATGCCAAAGTTGCTGAAGCCATTGCCACCAAAAATATTCCACAAGCAATAGAAGCCTCAGATAAGCTATTGGCACATATCATTGAACTGACCAAGAAAGCTATGGACTATTAGGCTTTAATCGTTTTGACCTTGCCTAATGCAATGCTCTAAGACAATATAAAAACAAGTTGTGGGCTTTACCAAATTGGGTAAGGCCCACATTTTTTACAACCAAAACGAAAGCACATCTTCATGAGCACCCTCACACTTTATGGTTTAAAAAACTGCGACACCTGCAAAAAAGCCCTTAAAAGTTTGGAAGGTGCAGGCAAGACTGTCACATTTATCGACATCCGTGCTGAGACCGACCTGCCTGGCAAAGTCCCTACATGGCTAAAAGCCGTTGGTACTGAAAAACTACTCAACAAACGCTCCACAACCTGGCGAGGTTTGAGTGATACTGAACAAGCCAAAGCTTTGGCCGATGGCACACAAGAGGCCTTGATAGCCAACCCCACACTAATTAAACGCCCTGTGATTGAAGGCGGTAACGATGTTTATGTTGGTTGGACAAAAGATGTTCAAGCCGCTCTAGTATAGCCAGATACTGTTCATCGCATGGGCATATGCCCAAAACAATTTTATTATAAAAGAATATTGGATTGAAAGTAATGGTGGGCGATGACAGGCTCGAACTGCCGACCCTCTCGGTGTAAACGAGATGGTAATAGGCCAAAATAGCTATTTTATGCCGTTAAACCCACCTATTGCCCTCATCTAGTGCCATATAATCAAGCCAACTTTTTTCAGTTAAGGCACATGGTTGGTTAACGTGTTTTTTAATCTTATAGAGAGGTGAGAAAGATGGGAAAACTCACATTACTAGAGAACAACTGCATGATCCCTAAAGATGCTATTGATATGCACTTGGCTATCTTAGGGAAGACGGGATCTGGTAAGTCCAACACAGCAAAGACGATCGCTGAAAATTTAATGGAAGCTGGTGAACGTGTATGCGTCATTGATCCAACAGGGACCTGGTGGGGTATTCGGGTGTCGAAAAATGGCAAGACACCATCGCCATTCGAACCTATCATCTTTGGCGGGAGCCATGCAGATATAAAAATAGAAACAAACCATGGCGCAACTATTGCTGAAGCCATAGGGACTTCAGCAACATCAGCTATCATAGACACGCGAAGCATGACAGTTGGATCAAGAACTCGTTTCTTTACTGATTTTGCTGAAGGTTTGCTGAGATCTAATCGAGGGGCGTTGCATCTTATCGTAGATGAGGCTCATCTTTTCGCACCACAAGGTAGGGTTAACAACCCTCAGTCTGGCGCAATGCTTCATGCGTCAAACAATCTAGTCAGCTTGGGTAGAGGTATAGGCTTAAAAATTATTTTAATTAGTCAGCGCCCGGCAAAGCTCCACAAAGACTCTCTCACACAGGTAGAAACATTGGTTGCAATGAGACTGATCGCCCCTCAAGATCGTTCTGCCATTAAAGATTGGGTAGGAGAATGGGCCGAACCAGAACAGGGCAAAGAAATCATTAGCACGCTACCATCGCTTCCAACAGGTGATGCTTGGATCTGGTCTCCAGAAATTGACATGCTAGAACGTGTTCATTTCCCCCTTGCCTCTACATATGATAGCGGCAGACCTCGCACAGAAAATGAAGCAAAACTAAGCTCTATAGACATTGATGAAATCACATTAAAACTAGAAACCATTGAGCAAGAGAGTACCTCAAATGATCCAGTTAAGCTAAAAAAGTACATATCAGAGTTGGAGAGAGAGCTGAAGCAGAAACGATCCCCTGCAATCAACCCAGTCATGTTACATGAAGCCGAGGTTAAAGGATATACCAGGGGCAGGAGCGAAGGATACAAGGAAGGATGGGAAGATGCAATCGCCACAGTTGTTGGGCAGGTGAGCAAAATCAAGCACGTTGAAGCCAAGGGTAACAACTTTAAGCCTGTCGTAAAAAAACCACCTGAGAAAGAAACTGCTTTTAATCGGCTATTCAAAAGAGATGGACCGAAAGATATGTCAAAAGATCCCCTTTTAATAGCTGCCCACAACTTTTGGCCAGCTAAACTGACATGGCCTGCCCTTGCGCAAACTTGCGGTAGAAAAGCTCGAGGTGGTCACTTTAATTCTATCAAGAAAGCTCTCATAGAAGGCGGTTACGTTGAGGAAATCAACGGTCTTGTTGTTCCCACTAATCCTCCAAGCGTTCCAGTTGGTGATTGCCCAGCTGATGCTTTAGAGGTCAACCTTCCTCAACCAGCAAGAAAGATGTTTGTTGAAATAAGAAAGAACCCCGGCTTGTCACTCCATGAGCTGGCAAGTGCGCTAAACATGCAACCTAGAGGCGGCCATTGGAACTCAGGGATGTCAGTGCTTAAAAATAATCAGCTAATTACATCAAATAACGGCTTAAGGGTTTCTGATGATTTGCTTTAACCCCCCATATATAAAGAGAGGTGAGAAATGGAGATAGAAGATATTACAATTTACAAATTAAATTTTAAAGACGCATGCGATATTCTGCGCGAGCATTTGAAATGTGATAATACGGCTGCGGTTCAATTTACTGACAACAGCGGGAAAAATGTTGCAGGTATTGATTATGTCATAGTCAGAAAAAGCAAAAAAACAGAAGATAGAGAAATCTAACTCTCTATTATATAGGAGGTGAGGGGAAATGAATGAACCACTCGAAAATTTCCGATCAGTTCAACATATGAACGATTTACCACAAAATAACTAACTTATCTCGATAAACTGGTAAAATAAACAATTACAAATACTTAATGGAATTTAATCTGCATTTGTTCTACACACTTGCATTTAATCTTCATCACTTCACTACATGCAAGAGCTCCATAGTTGACTCCCCCTAAATGTTCCTGTTATGTTCTTTTTAACGGGAGGCCCTAATGAGCTGGAAAAGGGAGTTACAATTGCGTGATATAGATTATGTAGAAAGAGTTGAGATTACTTGTAAGATGTGTGGGTTGTTTCAGCCTCAAGACCCTCAAAAATTAATAGACCATTTTGGACTTGATATGCGTTTAGATGAGGTTGAAGAATTAATAAAATGCCAGAAGTGGGGCTGTGGGGGTGATGTGCGCTTGACATTACCTACAGAAAATAAATTGGAAGGGTTTCAGGGTGGGATGCCCTAGCTAAAGGCCACAAATGAAGTCAGGCCAGATGCAATACAGGCTAGCCATACATTAATCTGCCAGCCTTTATCTATTGATCTCCATGTGTCTACCGGGTGACAAATCCCGCCAAAACTTTCACAAATTCTCTGTCCAAGAGCCACAGTATATAAAGAGAGACGGCTACACCAACGAGCCATTGAAATTTGAAACCCTCTTTTTTGGGGTTGCCGCTCAAGCGGGCTAAATCCTCTCTTATTTTTGCCTGGTTTGTTTCCAGCCGATCCACTCTGAAAATCAAATCTTTGATAAGCTGTTCGAGTTGCCAATGCGTCATTCATTTAGCTACCCCCTTTTGTCTTTTCTAGGCGTCGAATATAGCGGGCCTGGGCGCGGCTTTTGCTGGTTAGGTAGCGATTATGCGCATCAGTCTTTACTTTGCACTCAGCAAGGTCTCTGTAAGTCTTAAGACTGCATCTAGGCTTGGCCTTTGGGTAGTTCTTCAGATAGGCTGGCGCTGTTGGGACCGTTAAATAATCGGCTTTAGGGGCGCTGCAAGCGCTCAGGGAGAGCGACATCAAGGCAAGTATCAGTAAGAGCTGCAATGTCTTTAACATCTGTCTTTAATCTTTCGTTGGATTTTGTGATTTCCGTCTGGTGTTCGGCCTGGTCCTTAAGGGCTTTTGAGAGAATGTCCCTATTCTCCTTGGCGTCTTTTATGATCGCTTCACCTTGGGCTTTCTCAACTGCATTGCTTGCAATTGACCTGTTTTCAAAAAAATTATAGGTCATGCCCACAGCTGAGTATAATAAAAGGCCTGTGATTAATGGAAACTTGCGGCCTAGACCAAGCAGGCTTAGGGCGACTTCAATCATCGGCCAGCCTCCCTATTTTTGCTTCATCAGAAATCCGCGCCTTTATGATCTCACGATTGCGCCAGATAACAATGCCACCACAGACAAGCAAAGCCACAGGCCATAAAGACAACAGCTGAGTAAGAGCATTGCTAATAATATTAATAGACCCAGCCCAATCGCCAAGAGCCTCACCAAGGCCTTTAACGTACTCAAGAGCCTTTGCCAGAACACCAATAACACCCACACCAATGACTGCCCCGCCCGCATCCTTGTTACCTTTGGCGTGCTTAATTGTGCGTGATCCTGCTTGTTCAAGCTCCTTCTCCCCCGGCTCATTTTCCTCAATCTCAATATCAGGAGGGGCCTCTGGCAATTCCGCCCGGCGTGTGCCCAGCAAGCGACTTTTGCTGTACAAGGAAACCTTGACCATGTTCGATTGGTTGCCGCCTAAACATTTGATGTGGCTTTTGGTCTCACCAGCATAAAAGGCAACGTGCCCTTGCCAGTTTGAATTGCCGCGCTTGAAAACAACAACATCTCCAATTTTAGGCTTTCCCCAAACGCGCTTCCCCCATTTAAGATAGGATCGAGCATTAAGCTTTTTCGTTGACTTAATCCCAGTCTCTTCAAGGCACGCACCAACAAAAGCTGCACACCATGGCACTTCATCTGTTTTTACCCAAGAGTGACCAAGGCTTTTTGAAAAATCGATAATGTCAGCGTTGTGCTTACCCTTCCCCTTGAACTCAGTAAGGCCTATGTGCTTTTCAGCTATTACATAATGCTCTGGTGTCATTACTTATCTCCAATAAAAAAACCCGCATGAGAGCGGGTGGTGTAACAATATATTGTTACGGGTATGCTATGTCAGCGTGGCCAGAACCGCCTCAATTTCGTCCATTGTTGTTACACTGTCAATCGCGTCCTTTTTCGTGCGAGCATCTGTGTAAGCCGTGTCAATATGCGCCATCAGAGCTAAGCCAACAGCCTGCATTTGATCAGCATCTAAAGTGATTGCAGTATTATCATGCAAAGACCAATTAATGCTAAAAGGTTGGCTGGCAAGTTTTGACATCAATGCCGCTTGAGCCGCGCCATCAACATTGCTCTTGCTATCTTCATCAGCCGAAAACTCGCCTAATCCATCGACAGTAAAAGGAGCGTGCTTTTTCTTGTCTCGATGTTTATTAACCATTGCTCGTGCTATAGGCTTAGCTTTTTCAACGTCAACCTCAATAACACTACCGTTAAATTGCCATGCTGATCTAAAGTCACGGGTTGAAGGTATATTAGATAACCCAGAGACGTCTCTGCTTTCGCCGTTAATGTTAATTTGTGATGTGCTCATCTATGTTCTCCTGTTTAATCTGCCATGCGTCACGAAATGTTGTCTCTTTTGGTACCATTTCAACAGGCACCATTTTAAAAATTTCTCTATTCCCTTCGTAATCCCGCCAAACATGGAGCGGAACATCTTTCATAAGTAGGTACTCAATCGCCTCTTCTTCTGTCATAGGGTCGATAGGTTCTGCGTATGGGTGTTTTGCACCGCCGACCGCCGACCAAAAAAAGTTTGTATTTACATTTGCAAACCCAAGCTCTGCCATTTCTTGGTACCAGTTGCGTTCAGTATCTTTATCGTCAATATAGGGCTGAATATCTGGTAATACACCACCTTCAAGGGCGCTCGCCAACCAGTTCGGGTCAGGCGCAACAATCCTGCAAGGTTCATCAGGATCCGCAGGGTCTTCATAAACAATTCGATATTTAGAAACCACCGGCTCAAAACATTTTTTAGCGATAAGTATTCGCAAAAACAGATGCTCATTTTTGAGTTTTTTTAGTAAACTTTTTCCGGCATCGCGCTTAGTTACATCTTCACGTCCGCCTGCAACCAATGCATTTATTTCTGCTGTGATTAGCTGATCAATGCCATCCATTATGCTAAGTCTCCAAGAACACTTGTGGTCATTGGAGTGTCTTCAACTCCTGATGATGAATCATATATTCGGGCTTCATAACCGTTTACAGTTTTATTTCGGTACACGTGAATATCGTCTGCACCGCTTTCAATTGCACCAACGACTCCGTAGCTCGCATCGTTCATACCGCTTGTAAAGTTAAGCCCTCTCTGTCCGATACCAATATCGTTAAGAGAAGATATGTTTAGACTTTTTTCTATCGACGGTGTAGTACCGTTATCAATGACCGCAAAAGCTTTTACAATCCCGTCAACACTCATTTCCGTTGCGGATTCATCTTTTTTAATCGTGTCCATTATGACTGTTCTGGCCATTATGCTAAGTCTCCATGTACCGCAGATGAAACAGGTTCATCAACATATGCTGACCCCGAATAAACATTAGTTCTATAAGAAGAGGTAGTTTGAGCGGAAATCCAAGTTTCCGGCCTATTGTCATCTAACAAAGTCATAAGAGGTGCATAATTAGCGTTTTCAAAGCTATTTATGACGTGTATCACTTGCTTACCTGTTCCGACGTCTTCCAGCGATGAAACGTTAAAACTACCGTTTATTGCGACGCCCGCAGCATTTGTGTTAGCCCAAGCCTTAACGCCTTCCTGCTTCGTTAAGCTAACAGGATCACCGTTTGCTTTTTCAATTGTGCCAACTTTTAATGTTCCCATTATACAAGCCCCCAAGTTGAACCATCTTTAATCGTTACCGTAACGCCATCTGCGATCTCAATAGGGCCAACAGTCATACCGTTAACAGGTTTATAGATTGTGTGAGTTCCGCTACCTGTGTCAGTGATATCAATCGCAGCGCCTGTCCCACTTGCCGCAACTTTTAAAGTCGTAGCTGTAATATCTCTGACGTAATAATCTGTTGCGGCGGTTAAACCGGCAGGCAGCGTGCCTGTCGTAGAAAATTGAACAATATCGCCGTTTGCAAAACCGTCATCGGTCCCTTTATCGATAGTATCGTTTGTCGAATCTGCGGTACATGATACGTTTGCTTCCCACAAAACAACATCAGATTTAATAACACGCTCGTTATATCGAACGATTGAGCGGTCGCCTAGAGAGGGGCCGCCAAGCTCTAAACCCGACGCTAATTTAGGCTCAGTAATAGAGCCGTCTGCAACTTGATCAGCTGTAATAGCGTTGTCCGCAATCGCCGCCGTGCCGACGGCATCGTCATCTATATCAGATGTTTCAACAGTATCTTTTACAGCAAGGTCGCCAAGGGATGCTTTAAAGTTCGCCCAAGTGATGGCCGCATTATCACCCGATGAATTGTCATAAAGGGGAAATATGTCTGTGTTTTCTAAAGAGACTGTGGTTGTTAGTGCAGATATTGCCACGCCATTAAGATCAACAAGTGCCGTATTTGCTAAATTGCCATCAGCTGCCCAACTTAAAACGCTGCCAGTTGAGGCGGCTGGAAACTCAACCGGGCTGGTATAATTAGCAACTGAAATAGCAGGGCGCCGGTTATTATCATAAACCAGCTCTTGCATAATCATGGCCAGCTTATCAACAGAGCTTTGAAGGCTGTTTTCTAAAACCTCATTATCAAGGTCATAATCCTCACCTTGGCTTTTATCTGTAGTCCGCTCAATTCGGATTTGCTCCCCGCTTGCCGGGGTGTAATCCGTTGGGGAGGTTAGCACCGTTATTGATCCGGTGGATCCTTCGCCACCTGTTATTGTATAATGAGTGTTTTCAACCCATGCCGTTTCAGATCCACTAGAATCAATGTGGGTCACGGTTATGTCATAAAACTGAAACGTGACAGAAAACACAGTTGTAGACCCGTTACCATTATAGGTTAGCGGGGTGTAAGAAGAGGCTGTAACTGTCATTTAAAATCTTTCCATAAAAAAACCCACATTGAAAGCGGGTTGCATGGTTGGTATTGTACTGATCTTTAAAATAAAGGGGTGTCTAAATGAGCGAAAAAACAAAATACAAAGTAAAAGAAATGCCCAGCGCATCGATGTCTGAAGACGGTGGCATCATTGTCATGGACTTTAAAGACGACCAAGGTAAAGTTTTCTCACTAGAGTTTGAGGCCCCTGAACTAAGCAAATACAACAGTAAGGTTCTTCAGCTTACGCATCAGGCGGAAATTCAAAAAGCAACCAGTGCTGGCCATCTCGAAGTACAACCTTTGCAGGTGGTAGCTGCTGAGGCTCAAGAATCCGTAGGCGGAGAGATTGTGTCTCTTCTATTTCGTACGGATAACGGTCAGGTGTATCCGTTCGCCTTACCGCCAAACGAAGCAAATCATTTAAAAAATCAAATGACGAAAGCAATAGCTTCCGCAAGAAAACAAGCGCGTAAATCACGTCATTAATCTCCTCACAAAAAAACCCGCCTTAAAGCGGGTTGTTAGAATTAAAAAGGGCCTGTTTCACCTAACTTCTTCTTGCATGGTCGGCACGATGTAACCATCAACAAGCCAGCGCCAAGGTGGTAAGGTTGCATAAGGTGCCAATCGTCTTGTGGCCTTAATATCGCCTGGACTTAAATCAACTTCAGCTCCAGGGTTTATCGCCCTGGCGCCCTGGCCCAAGATAGTGAACAAATCTGTCGCTGAACCAAATAAAGGGCCAGCCAATGCCCCAACAGCATTTCGACTTGCAAACCGGCTCGCCGGTGCCTTAGCGTCCAGCGCTTGATAAACCCCCGGCCCGCCTATTTTTTCAACAATGTTATTTGCCTCAAAGAACAAAAAGAACATACCAGAACGGTCAATTCCCTCTGCTAACCATGTCCCGGGGTTATCATCAATTTCACGCCCAGCCTCCAATTGTTTGAGCATGTAAATAAACATGCCTGTGGTGATCATCCCGGCCATGCCAGTGGTGAAGTTGCCCAGATCGTCTTGCATGCCTCTGATAAGCATACGTTGATTAGAAGCGGCCCCAAAGCTTTTAAACTGTGTTGCAATTCGTCCTAATTTGGTTTCAGCAAATAAGGGGGCATCGCCAATGCCTTTTGAGACAATGGTGGTATCAATTTCTTTTTTCACTCCTGCGAAAAACACATCCATTAATGCATCTGGCATTTTATCTGGATTTATGGTCCAAAGCCCTTGCACCTTTTCTATGGCACCCTCGGCTTGTAATTGTTTTGCCCCTGTCGCCATGTCCCCCAAGCCAAGTGAGCGCAACCAGCGCACCTCTTTGGCAGAAAGATTATCAAGACCCTTAACCATATCGCCCAGCGCCCGATCAATAATAACAGCACCGGCAAACTCTTTCCAAAACTGGTTCCAATAGGGCAGGCCGGTTAATTTAGAAAAACGATCTGTCATTTTTTGAATGGCAATCTCAGCCGGGGTGCTGACACTAAACGGATCGTTTAAGCCTGCCATATGCGCCAACCGGCTGTTGTTGATTATCTCAGCTATACCGGCATACTTCCGGGCCAGGGCACGGTTTATCTTTACCCCCTTATTGCCTGCAATTAGCGCCGGTAATTGCTTGCCAAATACATGGCCAAACCCTTGTACCATAGGTGTGCGCCAGGCATCAGATAAAGAGGTCACAAGAACCCCGCCTAGTGAAGTCATGTATTGCCAAGAAAGCGCTGCATCAACCGTTCTGGCCCAACCAGAGCTATCAAGGTCTTGCTCGTAACGGCCCAAGACTTTATCACGGGCAAACTGCAAATCACGAATGGCTGCTGCTTCTTGTTTTTCTAGTTTATTTATTTCTTTTTGCTTTTGCTTTGGTGACTTGTCGCTGTAATGCACCTCTTGGCGCAAACCGTTAAATTCATCACTGATCTCTTCAAGGTGGTTTTTAAGATGAAGATTGCCAAAACGTTTTTTCATTTCAATTTGGCCAGCCACATTGCGGGTATAGCGGCGCATGATATGTTCAATATCGTCTTCCAAGAACTCTTCTATTAGCTCATCACGAATGCCAAAGGTGCGCCCTTTTAAAAATCCATAATCAATGATGTTGTCATTGACAAAATCTTCCACATTTCCGCGCCCTGTTAATTTTTTGAACAATCCATTTACCACTTCATCCACATGGCCGTTTAGATCCAGTTCCAAGGGGAACATGTCTTGGTCATGCTCAATTTTTGTCTCGGCAATCTTCTTCTCAAGTTTAGCAATTTGCTCATCTGCCTTATCATCCAAAACCCTGGCAGTTGCACTTACAATATCTTCTTCAAAAGGTGTTCTGGCAAAGCGCACAATTGGGTCCTGGGGATTAATGCCTAGCCGGTTTAATTCTTCTTCCACGGTTACAAAGTCTTGATGTTTTCGTTGTTGCTTGAGGTCTTTAAAGCGAACGTTCTCCTCCCCTTGCAATTCCTCACGAAGGGCTTTCAAAAATGTCTTAGTCGAGGGACGATCTGGAAAGAACCCCTCATTCCACGCCAAGAAGCCAGCATCTTCCATTGATAATGGCTGACCCTTGTTTATTTTATCAGCCACGCTATAGGTCGTTTCATTGATCGCATCACTAGCCGAACGCACAAGCTCAGGGTGGGTTTTAGGGCTCATCCCTAAATTCAACAACGCCTTGTCCTCATCGAGCATCCCGCCTTGTTTTTGCAAGAACTGGAATAAGCTTTCTGGTTTATTCGGGCGCTTTCCATTCCCAACCAGATCAATCATTTGCTGCAATTCCCCTGGTGTGATTTCAGGGGGCACTAGGCTGCCTTGCTCTAGCTTTTCTATATTGCCTTTTACAGCAGCATATTCATTTTCTAATCGGGCCAACTCGTTTTGTTTTTGTGCTTTTGCCCGCCCGGCGATCTCACCCTCATCGACCAGCTTAAACACATCCTCATAGCTCTCAATGCCATTGGCGCGCAGAACTTCAGCTATTCTTTTCAGCGCGTCTTGGATGCGCTCAAATATGGTTTTGACCTCTGGGGTGACCTCCAGCTCGCCGGCGCGCCATTTAGAAAATTCTTCTGCAATTGCCTCTTCTAACATGCCTTGCTGGCGGGCCGCGTCATCACCATCAAACACACCATCATAACGGCTGGCAATTTTATGCTTGCCAACCCAATCAAACTCTTTGGCTGATTGTTCTAATAAAGCCCATTCTTCATCTTTGAAGAGTTTTAATGAACGCAGGGCATGCACTGCTTCATGGCGCAGGGTCGCTTCAGGGTCCAGGGCTGAGCGGACAATTTGAATGAGATTATCTGAATCAAAAAAGGCACCTTCTGCGGTGCCTTCGTTTATTCGCTGTTTTGAGCCTTTTGGCGGCGGGCCCGTCTCCAGGCTACGAACTCCTTTCCATCCGGGGTCTTGATCCACTCGTCGTGTCTCTTCTCTCCCGCCTCTTCCGCGGCGCTGTAATCGAAATAATCGCCCTTCCAGAAACTGTCTGGAGTCTTCGAGAATTTCTGGGTCTTGATCTTTGGGGGCGTTGTTGTCAACTTTTGAGTAACCATTCGCAACACCTTTCTTCTTTAATACTTCAAACGTCTCACTGGGCTTATTGCCAACTGATTTAAGGTAACTTGGGGGGACAAACCGCCCTGTCTCAAGAAACCGTCCATACATGCGATTGCGGACTTCTTTGTAATCAACTTGCATGAGTGTGATTTCAACATCATAACCGTTTTCTTTTAAAAGTCTGGTTAATGCCTGGATACTTCCAGCCTTATCTCCTACTTTCGGCAAGAGCAGATTAGCGCCTTGTTCAAGCGCATCATCCCTGATTTCTTTTGAAATATGGCTGCTTTCCTCATGAACTGCATGGGCACCAATCCCATCTTGATACTCTGGCAAAGCTTTTTTCACCTCATCAGGATCAATAATCATTGCTCTTAAGTCGCGGGCAATCGGATTAGCTAAACTACTCTTTCCAGAGGCTGGCGGGCCAAGCAATATTACGGCCTTGCGTTCATGTTTTACTGGGGATTCTGGAGGTGTGAGCCCTTCATCAGTCCATGCCAATCGCTCACTCTTATAATATAAACGATCATACGCAGATTTCAAGCCTTTTACACGCTCTCCATCAAAATTAAATTCTCTGGTTTTGTGCCAATCTGGGGGTAAAGGTTGCCCTTCTTTTACTGTCTCAGGTATTTCCTTAGACTGCCTAATAGCCCTTTGTATCGCCGGGTGATTATCAATCACCTCATCAGGGGCATTTTCCTTAAGCAGCCTGGCCAAATCTTCTAATTCAGCTTTGGCGATTGCTTCATCCCCTTTTTGGTAATGAATGCGTGGATTGTTCGGGTTAACTTCAATCTCGTTAACTAAATCAACCTTTGTTTGGTCTGGTAAAATACGGCGGGCGACTTCCCCAAGCGCCTCGCCCAGCTCTTGGGTAATATCTGGCCTAGCGCGCAACTCTGTTTCCAATTGGCCAATACGCTCATCCAACTCTAGTAACCGTTTATATTCCCCTTTCAGGGTCTTTTGCGGCATCTCTTCTAACTGAGATTGACGGCGCAGTTTTTCGCGTTTTAATTCATCTATTTCGCGGGCAAGATTATCGATGCGCTTTTCAAATTTGTGCGTAGCGTTGGCGATCTCATGATCAATGGCATTTTTAATATAATTCCAGACATGCCCGTCACGCGCTTTAAACTTTTGCTCACCGGCATTTAGTTTTTTAGGGTTCCACATCCGTGTTAAATAGCTGTCAGCAGTGGCTGATTTTTTGCCCTCAATCTCAAAGCCAACTTTATTCAGTTCTTGTCTGGCATGCTCAAACAAATCCTTGCGCGCTATTTTGGCAGCTTTGACAACAAATTCATTAAATTGTCCTGAGGGTTGACCTGTATCCACCCCATCAGCCGTCATCACATTGCCGTCATTGCGGCGCATGGCGCGGGCAACCTGTTTTCTAAACTCATCGCGGCTCATATGAATGCCCGCTTTGCGCATATCGGTGTAAACGCCTTTACCCCCGCTGGTGCCCGTACGAGAGATAACATCTGCCAGACGCCCTTCAGTCCAATTCTTAATTCGCGTCTCAAGGGCTGCTGGACTGTCCCTGAAATCATTCATTTTCATCAACATCGGATTTTCAAATAAATTTGCCGCCACACGGCGTGCATGGGGCGACGGGCTGTGAAGGGAACGCAAGATAGGGTTAAACCATTTGGTCCCCTTTGCATACGCCCCTGCTGCCTTACCAAACAGGGAAAGATCATCCAATGTCGGGACATCACTGGCAGCGCTCAAACTATGCTGGCGACGGATTCTTTGTGCGTCTAAGTACAGCTCATCAAGCTGGTTGTCTAAAGCGTCATCTGTTAGCCTTGCCTTGAGTTCATCAGAGAGTTTAGACATCTCTTGAACCTCTGCCAGTCTGTATTCTTTAGCCAAGGTTTTAGCCTCTTGCAAAAGCAATACACGGTCTTCAGGTGAGGCCTTGTCATATTTTATTTTGAAGTCATCACTTTGCTTAAAGGCTTGGTCAAAAACTTGAGCCCAGTTAGACTTTATGCCTCTATTGGCAAGTGTTGCCAGGCCAGAGCCTATGCCAAAGCCAAAAATGCCACTAACCCCAAGGGCAAGAGCGCTTTCTTCACCAGTTATAAGTCCTTGTGAAGCATGAAGCTGGCTTTCTGCAACTGCTGTTGCCCCTATATTAGCCCCTGCAACATTACGGCCAGATTTGAAAGCGCTGTAACCTGCTCTTGTCCCCTTAACTGCCAGTGTTCCAGGAATAAGGTTTTCAGGCCCAAGCATGTAGGCTAGAAAAGAAATGGGGGCTTGGAACCATGATGAATTATCGATCAATGCCCTATCTTTTTGCTCTCGCGCATAACGCAATTTAAGCGCATCAAGATAACGGTCATTTAGTGCATCAACGAAGTATTCAGCGTCTTGCTCATACTCAGTACCTTTTAGAGAGCCATAAAAATCAAAATCCGGATCTGGGGTATTGTCCACACCGTTTGTTTCATCAACAAGCCTAGATCCTATCCAGTTGTAATTGCGAAACCTAGCTTTTGTGCCGTCTGAAAAGCTTGTTTCATCAAATTCAGTTTTAAGAGAGTTTACGCTTACATCGGGCTCAATCCCACTTGTAAAATCACCTTCAACTGATTGTAAGGCTTGCTCGCGTGTTAGTAGTCCCATTGTGTTTTATTCAGGTCTCCAATAAAAAAGGAGCCTCTGGGGGCTCCTGGATTAAGCTATGGTAATGAGGTTGCATTATTTAAGACTCTCGCCATATTTATGGTGCAAATTTTTTTAACCAAAAAACAGCTTCGCTTTAAACCGGAAATTTTACGCTCTTCTTTTCCTTACAAAACGAATTAAAAGAAACACAATCAGCGCAACAGCTAGTTTTGCTGGATAATGGATGTAAAAATGATCCCCAAATTTTCTAAGCCCCTGTGACTGATTTAGCATAAATTCGGCAAAACAATAACTGAGAGTTGTTGCCAATAATATTGTGGTGATAGTTCCTAATTTCTCAGGTGTGTAATAAAGAACAAGAAATGAAATAACCAAAGCGGCAGGATCAAGAAAAGCAGCTAAATAAGAAAAGAAAATCATTGTTCGGGTACTCCTTGGTTTTCTATAGATTCCCTATTCTTAATCTCTTCTCTCTTTTTTACAAGCTCGCTTGGATCTTTACCGCCTAACCGCCTTAATAGATTATGGGGCGCATTCGGTGAATGGCCACGTTCCCCCCCTAATGCTTGAGGCAAATTATTCTTTTCAAGTTCCAACTCTCTTATTGCCCTATTATCAAGCTCAAATTGCATTAGCCTGTCATGATCAGCCTGGGCCGTCCCATCTATCTCAAAATAATGATCAACAGGCACAAAGAAAGTCTCACCATTAACTTTAGCCTCTAGCATAATGCGCCATTTAGGCCCGTCAGGAACCTCTGTTTGCAGGCTGATCCCATCCATAGCAAGAAAGCTTTCAGGCTTCTTCTTGTTGTCAAAATAGCCCTCTGCGCTGCGTTCTGTTATATGATCAGAGGAAAGCGCTGCCTTGCCTGTTAGTTCATAACCACGCGCTGCAAAGGAGTCTTTGTTCAGGTCGACCACCATACCAGAAATAGCCTTAAAGTTATCTCTCACATGGTCAATATTATCAGGGTGAACAAACTTTTCAGGCGGGTATTTCATGACAACGCTTTCGCCCGTTATCTCTGTTGTTCCATACCGCTTTTTAATTTCATGCATCGCTATGGCTTTAGCTGCATCAGCATCGCCTGTTTGATTAAAGGCATCAGCCGCAAGGGTTTTATATTCGGATGTGACAGTCGCTTTTTGTTGTGCACTAAATCCAACATCAGGTTGAGAGGAAAAAATGCTATCAAACTCATCGCCTATATCATCAACATCCAAGTCTTTTAAAAACTTGTTCTTTTCTGCTTTCATCTCGTCTATGCCCATTTTGGCAAAACGCTCCTCTGAAAGCATCATCCTTCTAACGGCACCATCATTGCCATAAAAGCTTGATAGCTTGCGATAAACAGCCAATTTCTTGGATAGGTTATTGGCATGTTTTCCCCCTGCACTAAATTGTGCCCTGTTGTCTCTTTCTATATTATCCAAAAGAGCATACCCCTTGGCTCTTTCTTCAGGGGCTTCACTTTCAATGTGGCCTGTTAATTTCTCAAACACTTGCTTTGGTAAGGGAGCCTTATTAACAGCCATTTTCAAAACATAGTCCTTAGCCTCATCGTTATCTATCAAAGAAACTTCAGGGCCTAAAATGCTTTCATGGGCCTTATTATAACGCTTCATTAGCGAACTGTTATGAGCTGAGACCTTAATCTCCCCATTCACAACACCTTGCAAGAAAACCTGCTCTTGCTCTGCTTCATGGCGTTTTTCAACCTTATCCCAATCAATCTTTGAGAATATTTGTGAGCCTACGTCTTGTTCTTTGCGTTGGACAAATGAGGAAACAGCGACTTTGCGCCCATCCTTTTGCATAAACAAATTAGCTTCGCGCTTTCGTCTGGAAACAAGACCAGGCAATCTTTTAAGCTGGCCTGTCCGCCTGTCTCTGGCCTTATTATAGCTAAGCATTCTTTTTGCTGCCTTGGCAAAATTACCCGCATTAATATCGCCCGCAATTTTCTTTAAGTTTCCTTCCCCAAGATTGAATGTAAAAGAGACCAAGGCGTCATATTGATTTTGTGTTAGGGGGACTTTGATATTTCGATCAACAGCGTTTTCAAATTCTTTTATGTCCTGTTGCGCGAGCTGAACTGCTTGCTCTTTGGTGATTGTCTGGCCAAGCTTAACGCCCTTGGTGTGGCCATAGCCAATGGTTGGAACGCCAACAGGATCAAGATAAGCCTTTAACCTTAGACCTTCCTCACCATAAATCATTTTAACCGCGTTTTGGCTAATCTTATTGTTTGTCTTGGGTTTTGCTTTACTTGAAAGAACCTCCCCTTCAAGCTGTTTATATTTCTTAAGCCTAGGGTCATTATCTTCTATGGGCCAGCCACGATCTTCTACTTTTCCAGCTTTGCTTCTTTTAAGGCCTGTTTCTTTTTCAAGTCTTTGAATTTCGTCAGGAGTTAGGCCTGTGTCTTGCTTTTGGGCTTGAAGCTCTTTTTCTTTTTGCGCCTTCCAATTTAAAAGCTCGCCCGGGCTAACCTTTTCTTCAACATGCTTGGCGCTATCGTTTACCCATTTTTCTTTAATCGCTGTTTTGTCGGCTTGGGAAATCGGCATGTTATCAACAACACCGTAGAATTT
>JANQQH010000021.1 GCA_028285025.1 Hyphomicrobiaceae bacterium
CCTCTCCAGAGCAAACACAACTCACAAAGCAGGCTGTACAAACATGGCAACAACAGCTTCCATTGCTCTCATAACTGGTGCAGGCAAACGCATAGGACAGCACATCGCGCACGCGTTGGCCAAAGCTGGCTGGGACATTGCAGGTCATTATAACAACTCAAAAGAGGGCATTTCGCAGTTGGCCCAAGAGGTCGAAGCTGCAGGTCGCCAGCTTTATCCCATTCAAGCTGATTTAAGCGATGAAAAGGCTGTCAATGCAATCTTGCCCGAAATAAAAGCCAATTTGGGCATGCCGTCTTTGTTAATCAACAATGCTTCCCTGTTTGCAAAAGATGATATCACCACGCTAGAGAGTGCTCACTTCGATGCCCATATGGCCATCAACCTTAAAGCCCCGCTTTTACTGGCAAGGGTTATGTCTGAAAACCTGCAAAGCAAAGGCAACATCATAAACATCACAGACCAGCGTGTCTTCAATCCGGGCCCTGATTTTATGACCTACACTTTGAGCAAAACGGGATTAGCCACAGCAACAAAAACACTCGCCCAGGCGCTCGCCCCAAATATTCGTGTTAACGCCATCGCCCCTGGCCCGGTGCTACAAAGCATTCACCAAAGCCCTCAAGAATTTGAAGTTGAATGCCAAACCACACCGCTTGGCCACGGCACCAGTTTAGATGAGATCGTCAAAGCCATTCACTTTATCTTGGAAACCCCTTCAATCACCGGCGAGACCATCCATTTAGATGGCGGTCAAAGGTTACTGTAAAAATGGCAAGTACCCGCGCACTCCCCCTTAATCTCATCATGGTAATTAAGCGGGAAACCAGGCTCTATATTAGGTCGTTTGCTGTTTTTGCAAACTCAACACAAAGCCAATAATCTCAGCAACGGCGGTGTATAATTCCACCGGGATTTCATCATCCACTTCAACCGCCCCAAGCGCTTGAGCAAGCAAAGGATTTTCTTTGATGAAAACCCCATTTTCACGCGCCGCTTCAATGATTTTTTCTGCCAACAAGCCTTGCCCCTTGGCAATCACAACCGGCGCTTCTGGCGCTTCATATTTTAGCGCCACAGCCTGTTTTGAAGTAGATGTATCTTGTCCACTCATATCTGCTCATCCATATGGTCGGGTCCAGGCTCTTCAATCGGAACAGAACCATGACGGACAAAAATCCCACCAACCACAAAACCTGTGGCCTCAAGCCGCTCTTCTAAGACAGGCAAAGTTTCTTGAATGCGCCCAGCAATCTCATCTCGCTCCGCCCAAAGGCCAAGCCGCACCACATCCAAACGCAAACTCATTTCAGCATAAACAGCCCCCGTTTCTTCCGTTTCAAGAGAGAAGCGAACCCCATAGCCCTTTTCAGTTTCTCCCTCTTGGGTTGGATGACCATCACGGTCTAAAAACAATGAAATCTGACCCTGACGCTGCCCATCTGAAGCGCCCAAATCAAGCGTTATATCGGCAGGTCGTTGTGGCAAGCCTTTAATCTCTTGCACCTCTTCAACCGCTTGCCCAATCGCTTTGTAAGAGGCATTAACAGTCTCCGGGCCTGGGCGCAAAGCCCCACCACCAGTTTGCCCACCCGTTGCTAAGCGAGCCCCACCGTGTTTTTCAAGCCCCGCCCCTTTATAGGCCGGCGCACGGTTGCCATCTTCTTTTTTAATCACCTCAGGCAACACCTCTGCAACAGCCCGAATAAGAGCCGTGGTGGTGGTTTGTGTGGCCAGAATGGGAGATACAGAAAGAGAGGTCGGGCCCAGGCTTTGGACCCCAGAAGCTGGCGAGTTAGCGCCCGCCAGGGCATTCGTTGCCAGGCCCTTAGCAACAGGAATAGCATTTTGCCCAGTCGGTAAAGGTGCCGTTTTTAACCCAGGTGGAGGGGGGGTGGCAGACGGAATACCAGCCGCATTGCCCTTACCAGCCTGCCCATCAACAGGTAAGGGGGCGCCTTTGGCAGCCACACTTTGTTGCTGAGCCCCTTGGTGCCCTTGCCCCTTTGTTCCGGGCGGCGCTTGTATCAAACTGTTTTGAGACAAAGTTTGAGCAGGCGGCCCACCGGCCCGGCCAGCAGCAACACCTTGTTGTGCAACTTGCCCCCTTATATCTGTGCCAGCAGATACAGCTTTGCCCACCACTTCTTTAGCAGGCGCTTGCACAAACCGCAAAGCAGACCCAACCTGTTCAAATTTAAGCTGAAACACATCGCCCGCCTTAAGCGGCAAAGAAGACTTCACATCCAATTGCAAACCGGCCACTTGAACTTGCGCCCGCCCATTGGCCTGTCCATGCAGCACTTGCACTGTGTGCGGCTTGGCGGTGTTCAAGGCCAATAATTTGGTGAGCAAGTCTTGCGTCTTGTGCAACACATTCAGCGTCAGCGGGCCAGCGGTCCCTGTCGGATTATGGCCGCTCACAGCAGCCTGCACTTGCGTTAGCGAAACGGCCATAGCACCAAATCCTTTGGCTAAAGCACAATCCAATCGTAAGTGTAATCAGGATCGGAAAAATTGTGCGTCAAAATAAGTTGTTAGAGCATTCCATAATATCAATTAGGATGGATTATGCTCTAAGTGTTAACAAATCGCTGCAACAAGTTTAACGCGAGGAATTTAAGGTTTCATTAAGAAACAACCGCCTGCAAACACTGCGGACCGTCATAAAAATTAGCCCCCTTGGCACCTTCAACCCCAACCGCTGGGGCGTGCATGATATGCGCGGCAATTGCCCGATGAGAATTTTGTGCGGCGGGGGCTGGACCAGTGGTCATGAGAGTCTCACCTCCGGGGACAGGATTTAGATGTAAGCCAATAATCGCATTGTCATGTATGGGTTGTGGGTGGTCAAAGACTTAGAATAAGAAAGAATGATCGCGCCAAGCTTTTAAACATCGGTTGAAATTAAGAATATTCAGCCTGTGAACAAAGCTTGGCGCGATCCTATTCTATCATCATAAGAAGTTTGCTATTCAATTAATGGCAAGATTTTGCAGGTGGGTTTTTTGTACAATCGAGAGAGCAGCTTTTACCTTCAGGGCACGTCCAACTCCCCACAGATTGACCGTTGCAACTGCCACTACAAGTGGTTTTTCCTTTTGCCGAACTAAAGCCCGCCATAAACCCATTTTCAACGCCCATGCTTGTGAGAAATCCGTGTCCTGGAATTTGAACTTTATTTAAACTGTGAATTTTTTTGTCTGCGGCAAAGGCAATGTTGGACATAGTTACGCAAAGTAGTAAAGAAAACATGCATATGTATTTCATGTGTATCATCCTATTAAGTTAAGTAAAAAATGAATTGTTTTATTTAAATTTGCTATTTTTGTGGTTTTTTCATGAAATTTAATCAGTGTAGGGATTGTGTTTTTTTGGTAAATATGAAGTATATATTTGGTTTTTTCTATAGTCAGGCTTGTCACCTAAAAGAACAGAAACATTGGCTTTTCTCAGTCATTTTTGATAAGACCAGGGCGAGATGAGCTATCCGTCAATAGGTGGCGATGTTTTGCAAAATTCACTCTTTTCAACAATGAAATATGTTGGCCTTAGAGATATTAAGAGAGATGTATGAGCCCGAAATCAACAGACAAATCCCCTTTCATCGCCGCAGCGATCATCATGGCCGTCCTGATGGGCAGCTATTTCTTCATGCCGCCCTTGTTGCTAGCACTTGCCCAGGTCAATGAATATCTCGCCTATGGGGTGGGCGCTTTATTTATAGTCTCATTCTTTGCCATTTTTTGGCTGCGGGCGCGCTATCAAAAGAGGCGAGACCAGTAAAGTTACATGAAGTGCCCGAACGGTGCAGAATAAATCTTTAATTGATCATGGGTAGCAAAAACGCTTCCCCTTTTTATTTTGTCACCAGGACCTAAGTCTCTGTTAATAGAAAACTAAAACGGCTAATTCAAACGCAGAAAAATTTATCTTGTCATTCTACGGCACTTTAAGTACGTTACACCAACTTGGTGCCTTGAGCCTATAGGACGAACCTAAAAGACAAGGCTAATACGGGAACCCGGTGCGCTGCAAACAATAGCAAAGCAAATCCGGGGCTGTCCTCGCAACTGTAAACGGTTGGCACACTCAATATACCACTGGCCTTATCAAGCTGGGAAGGTGAGTTAGTTGCCCATAACCGTAAGCCAGAAGACCTGCCAAGTTATTATTATTTCCATTACCAGGGGCGGGCGACCCCTTAAAGGAGTGTGAACATGTCTTTGAAGATAGTCTCTTGCCAAAGTCCGTTTAGATGCAGCGATTCCAAAATATCTAATCCGCTAAATAGCTTTTTCCTAACCCGCGTTCTGATCAAAAAGGTCTGAGCAGCTATTGTTTGCCACCTTGTACCGCTCTGATCATAGAGAACTCAGTGCATAAACACAGATCGATTAATTCCTAGGATAAGCTATGCCACTCCAAGCCTGCCAGCTCGCACTTGGTTATGCGGGTGAACCGCTCATTAAATCCGTTTCTTTTCAGATTGAACCCGGTGAGATCCTTGCCGTCGTAGGCCATAATGGATCGGGTAAATCAACGCTTGCAAAAACCCTTTTAGGTGTGATCCCCCCTATCAGTGGAACACTTGAATGGCCGCAGGGAAGGCCGCGCTCAATTGCATATTTGGGCCAGCGAACGGAATTTGATCGACGCTTTCCAATCCGGGTTCGTGATCTGGCGGCAATGGGCGCATGGTCCAGGCAAGGCTTATTTGGCTGGGCGAAGGCTCAGAACCAAGATCTGGTCGAGGCGGCTTTGCAACGAACCAACATCGCCCATATCGCGGACCAACCGCTACATGTTTTATCGGCAGGCCAGTTACAACGCGCTTTGTTCTCACGCGCCATCGTGCAGGATTCGCCTTTGATTGTGCTTGATGAGCCTTTTACAGCAATCGACCAAACAACAGAGGCAGATCTTTTGGGGTTGATAGACGATTGGGCCGCACAAGGTAGTGCCATCATTCTTGTCTTACATGATCTTTCTGCCGTCCTGAAGCATTGTTCCAAAGCACTGCTCCTGGGCAAAAACGAAGCATTATTTGGGGTGCCACAAGAGGTGCTAACACCGTCTAACCTTGTCAAATACGGGTATCTTTCTCAAAGCCAAGCGGGCTGGATAGAGACGATGTATACCAACAAAGAGCAAGCAAACGTAACAAACATGAAAGGTGAAGGAGAGGCCCATGTTTGAATGGATGGACTATGCTTTTATGAAACGGGCGCTGCTTGCAACCTCACTCCTCAGTTTTTCGGTTGCCCCAGTTGGCGCTTTTCTGGTTTTGCGTCGTCTGTCTTTGGCCGGTGAAGCGATGGCGCATGCGATTGTACCTGGCATCGTGATTGCCTTTGTAATTGC
>JANQQH010000028.1 GCA_028285025.1 Hyphomicrobiaceae bacterium
AAGAATGGCGAAGCTAATAAAACTTAAGCGGGAAAAAACAACAATCGGCGGGCTTCTGCCAGATCAAAAACCAGTTGCTGTTATTGATATAGGGTCCAATTCTGTGCGTCTGGTTGTGTTTGAGGGCGCTAAATTAACCCCCATCCCCTTATTCAATGAAAAATGCTTGTGTGGGCTTGGCAAGGAGCTGGCTACCACTGGGCGTTTGGGTGATGATGCGGTTGAACGCGCGCTGATGGCTTTGCGTCGGTTTCGCTCTGTTGTTGATCAGATTGGAGCCTCGGACTTGTTTGTGATTGCCACCGCTGCGGCGCGTGAGGCGGAAAATGGCGCTGAATTTATTGAAATTGCCTCTAAAATCTGTGGTAAGCGGGTGGAAGTGATCTCAGGTGTGCGTGAGGCTGAATTGGCTGCTGCGGGTGTATTGGCTGGCGATAGGCAGGCTGACGGGTTTGCTGGTGATATGGGTGGGGGCAGTTTAGAGCTGATTGATATAGAGGGACAAGGTTTGTCAAATGGTGTTACCTTACCGCTTGGGGGCTTGCGGTTGATTGACCAGTCAAATAATAACTTGAAAAAAGCCAAAGAGTTTGTGGATCGCGCAATTGATAAAATTGAGTGGCTGAGTGATGGGGAAAATCGACCGTTTTATCTGGTTGGTGGCACATGGCGTGCTTTTGTCAAATTGTTTATGGAGCGGCAAGATTATCCTTTGCGGGTTTTGCATGGTTTTAAAATGAGCGCGCAAGAAGCTTTGGACTATGCCGCTTACTTGATGAAGCAGGGTGAGTCCAAAGATATTCCTGGCATGGAACAGATTTCAAAAAAACGTCGTCATGTGGTTCCCTTTGGCGCGCTGGTTTTATCGCGCTTGATTAAGCGTATTGGCCCGAGTGAGATTGTCACCTCACATTATGGGGTGCGAGAGGGCATTGTCTATTCTATGCTTGATGCGCAGCAATTGGAAAGAGACCCGCTTTTGGCCGCTTGTGAAGATATGGCTTTTTTGCGTTCGCGCTCTCCAGATCATGCTTTTGAGCTTTGCGATTGGACGGATTTGCTGTTCCAAAATGGGCCCTTAAAAGAAACAGATGGAGAGCGGCGGTTGAGACATGCTGCGTGCCTTATTTCTGATATTGGCTGGCGTACGCATCCTTCATTTCGCGCTGAGCGGACCATGGCCTCGATTGCTTATAGCGTTTATTCTGGAATTGACCATTCCGGGCGTGCCTTTTTGGCGCTTTCTAATTTTTTTCGCCATAATGGCCCTAATGCAAAGGGGGAAGATCAGACCTTTCGCCCATTGCTAACCCCTGAGTTGTTTGAGCGGGCGCGTCTTCTTGGCAGTGCCATTCGTACCGCCCATATGATTTCTGCTGGGGTGACGGGTATTATTCCTAAAACGCCGGTTTTTTATGAAGATAACCGCTTGGTTATTGAGTTGCCCCACCCGTTTGATGCACTTGATGGGGAGCGATTGGATCGGCGCTTTGCCAATTTAGGACGGCTGCTTAATATGGAAACAGAAATTCGAGTTAATTCTGATAGCCGGTTCTTTAAGTTTCTTGATCTGCGTCGGCCAAATTGATTTTGCTCACTTTTTCCCTTACATGCATAATGGGGTGCCTTTAGACTTTTTCTTCATGGCTGTTAAGCTTAACGCTTAACCATATTCTCCAGCTTTTCTCGCCGTTATTTGATTTTCCTTGCACATTGGCATGGTGGTTGCCTCTTCTTGAGTTGAATTAAGATTAATGGGAGCGTTTCTCCCAAAAATGGATACTGGTTTTGGGACCAATGAAACGCTTCAGGAAAAAAGAGCGTTTCACCCAAAAGTGGGTAGCAGTTTTGAGATCAATGAAACGCTTGTATGTCTTTTGGAGTTAAGTGCGTTGGGTCAACTGTATCAGCGTTTAAAAATTGACCAAAGTGCAAGCCAGGCGCAAGTTCGCCAAGCTTATCATCGCCTTGCCTTGCTCTATCATCCTGACCGGAATTGTGGTGATAAAGAAGCTGAGGCTAAATTTAAGGAGATTGTTAGGGCTTTTGAGATTTTGGGGGACCGGCAAGCGCGGGCGCTTTATGATCAGGGTCGGATTGATGATCAGGGCCGCCCGCGCTTTGCTAAGCGCGGGCTCCAAGATAAATCTGCTTGGGCATGGTCAGAGGCGGCCTCAGCCTTTCAAGAAGAGTTTGAACGGCGTGCCTCTAAAATGAGGAACCGTAAAAATCAGACTGGCCCAAAACAAAACACCACAGATGTCGGGGCTGATCAGCCCCCGCCAACCCCTGAAGGGCAAAAACAATACCGCTTGGCGATTAGTTTTGAAGAGGCTTGTCTTGGCACAGTCAAGCATGTGCGGCTTCCCAATAGGGCACAATTTAAGATTAACATTCCTGCCGGTGTGGAAACAGGTAAACGCTTGCGCGTGAAAAGTGCGGGGGAAAATGGCCAGCCGTTTGTTGTTAAAGTTACCGTTGAACCTCATGTTGCCTTTGAGCGGGAGAAAAATGACATTAAGCTTGAGTTACCGATTACCCCTTATGAAGCTTTTTTTGGTGTAGAGCTTGATGTGCCAACCATTCATGGTCCCGCTA
>JANQQH010000045.1 GCA_028285025.1 Hyphomicrobiaceae bacterium
TTTGGGTGAAACGCTCTTTTTCTTGAAGCGTTTCATTGGTCCCAAAACCGGCACCCACTTTTGGGTGAAACGCTCTTTTCTAAGCGTTTCATTGATCCCAAAACCGGCATCCACTTTTGGGTGAAACGCTCTTTTCTAAGCGTTTCATTGATCCCAAAACCGGCATCCACTTTTGGGTGAAACGCTAGTCTTGCTTGGAAATCCCATTAAACTGAGCCAATTGGTCTTGCGATAATGGGGTGATGGCAACAGACTCACCGCAACCGCAAGCACTTGTTTGATTGGGGTTGTTAAATACAAAACCAGAGGACAGTTTTCCTACCTCATAGTCCATTTGTGTGCCGAGCAAAAACAGAACCGCTTTTGGGTCAATCATGATTTTGACGCCTTTATCCTCAACCACATCTACGCCTGGTTCAAATTTTTCCGCATAATCAAGTGTGTATTCCATACCCGCACAGCCACCATTTTTGACCCCAACTTTTAAGCCGGCAATCGGCTTGTCTGAGGATTGAATGATTTGTCTGACGCGTTCTGCAGCCTTTTGCGTTAGTGTCATCACTTTTGGTAGTGGTTTGCTCATGACAAGGTGCGTCCTTAAAACATATTCAGCGCAAAGCGCGCCTCTTCTGACATCATTGACATATCCCAGGGTGGATCAAAGGACAGGGTCACTTTGGCTTTATTCACCCCTTCCACGCCGACAACGGCATTAACAACCCATTCTGGCATCTCACCGGCAACAGGACAGCCTGGTGAGGTCAGTGTCATCTCCACATGAACAGAGCGATCATTGGCGATGTCAACTTGATAGATAAGTCCCAATTCATAAATATCAACAGGGATTTCAGGATCATAGACGGTCTTAATGGCCGCGATGATATCGCGCGTTATGCGCTCTATTTCCTCTTGAGGAATGGGGGGAAATTCCTCATTTGTTTGCGGCTCTTGCGTCTTGCTTGTGCTGTCCTTATGGGTAAGGGCTGCATTTGCCGCTTGCTGTTCATCTTGAATTACTTTGTCTTGGTTCATGTCAGTTCCTTAGCCAAAAAAGGCGGCTGCCTTTTCAAGCGCTGTTACCAATTGGTCGATATCTTGTTTGTTGTTATACATTGCTAGTGAGGCCCGGCAGGTGGAGGTGACCCCGAAACGCGCCAACAGCGGTTCGGCGCAATGGGTGCCTGCGCGCACAGCCACGCCAGAGCGGTCAATTAATGTGCTGACATCATGAGCATGGACCCCTTCCATTGCAAATGAAAAGATCCCACCTTTATCTTTGGCTGTGCCGATTAGTTTTAAAAATGGCAAGGCGGATAAGCGTTCATTTGCATAAGAGGTTAAGCTAGCTTCATGGATGGCAATGTTTTCACGCCCAATGGTTTCAACATATTTGATGGCTGCCCCCAAGCCTATGGCTTGTGTAATTGGGGGAGTACCGGCTTCAAACCTATGAGGTGTTTGACCGTAGGTTACCTGCTCAATTGAGACGGTATCTATCATCTCGCCACCGCCTAGAAAAGGGGGTAAATCATTTAGCAGGTGTTTTTTGCCGTAAAGAACCCCGATACCTGAGGGGCCATAGAGTTTATGGCTGGTAAAGACGTAAAAGTCAGCGTCTAAATCTTGCACATCAACGGGCATGTGCACTGCTGCCTGACTGCCATCTACCAGGACTTTGATCCCCCGGTCGTGTGCGCGTTTGATCACTTCTTTGATTGGAACAATCGTGCCCAACACATTTGACATATGGGTGATGGCAACAATTTTGGTTTTGTCAGTGAGCAGAGCTTCAAACTCATCGATTAGAAAATTTCCATCATCATCAACCGGTGCCCATTTTAAAACCGCGCCTTTACGTTCGCGCAAAAAATGCCAAGGGACAATGTTGGAATGATGCTCCATGATCGACAGCACTATCTCATCGCCTTCATTGATATCCAGTGCCATGCCATAAGCGACCAGATTGATGCTTTCAGTGGCGTTTTTGGTGAAGATGATTTCCTCATCACTGGCGGCATTTAAGAACCGCTGCACAGTTGTTCGTGCCTCTTCAAATTGTTCGGTCGCGGTATTGGACAGATAATGCAGCCCGCGGTGCACGTTGGCATAGTTTTCAGAATAAGAGGTTTGCACCGCTTCTAGCACCGCGTTTGGTTTTTGGGCTGAAGCACCATTATCAAGATAAACCAGCGCTTTGCCATACACCTGTCGCGCCAGGATTGGGAAATCTTGGCGGATAGCTTCGACATCGTATGGTGTTTGTGCGGTGTCTAACAATGGACTGGTTTCCTTTATTCGTTTGCTGGTACTAGAGCATATTCCATTCTAATTGAAACAATAGTATGCTCTAGCAACTTTCTTTAACGCACAATTTTTCCGATCCTCGTTACACTTACGGTCGGATTGTGCTCTAGCGACGTGCATACCATTGCACAACTTGCTCAATCATCACTTCGCGCATGGTTGAATTCTCAACCAGCTCAAGGGCCTCGCCGACAAAGGCTTGGATGAGCAAGGCGCGGGCTTGGGCGTCTTCAATGCCGCGGGCTTTGAGGTAAAACAACAGCTCATCATCAATTTGACCGGTTGTGGCGCCGTGTCCGCACAGCACATCATCGGCATAAATTTCCAATTCTGGCTTTGAATCAAACTCAGCCTGTTCTGATAGCAAAAGAGCTTTGCTCATCATTTCGCCATCGGTTTTTTGGGCACCAGGTTGCACAATCACTTTACCTTGGAACACGGCACGTGCTGTGTCATTTAACACCGTTTTGAAAAGTTCACGGCTTTCACAGCCAACAGCGGCATGGTCCATAACCAAGGTTAAATCTGCATGAGACTTGCCACTTAGCAAGGCAACACCTGAAATGTCGGCCTTGGCCTCAGCCCCATCATAACGCACATAGACCTGATTGCGGGTGATCCCACCATCTAGAGTAAACTGGAAAAATTTATAATCTGTTTCCTTACCCAGCTTGGCCATCACATTGGCCAGATGAACCGCAGTTGGCTCATCGGTAGTGAATTTTACATGGCTTACTTCAGCCCAATTACCGATGGTCAACTCGGTAACTATGTTGGCTTGAGTTTCAATGTCATTGTTTAGTGTAATGTGACTTTCAATGATCTCAACCTTGGCAGCAGCGCCAATGTCAAAATAAAGCCGGGTGGCCACAGAGCTTGGGGTTTGGCTGGTGTTCACTACAATTACATGCAATGGCTTGGCTAGCTCTGTTTTTTCAGACACTTTGATGGCTATACCGCCTTGAACGGTTGCCAGGTTTAAGGCTTGGATGGCGTCACGCGCCTGGTCTGAGACTTTGCCTAATCCTTCGATCCAGTTTGGGTTGGTTTTCAAGGCGTCTTTAAGTGAGAGCACTTCAATGTCATCGACCAAGGTTTGATCGGAAAGCTGATCATGGAACTGACCGTCAACAATTACCAAGCGATGGGCTGCTAGCGCGCCCAGGGCTTGGCCGAGCGCTTCATTAATCGCTTCACTGGAAAGCTCAACTTCTTCTTGGGCTAGGGGGAAGGCTGATTTTAACTTTGATTTTAAATCAGTGTATTTCCATTCCTCTACGCGGCGATGGGGAAGCCCGAGCGAGACAAATTCGTCGCGTGCTTGTTGTTGCATTTTTGCAAACCATTCAGGCCCCTCTAGTTGGGCGCTGTTGGCAATGTCTATAAAGCCGTTTTCTGCTTGGGTGCGTACAACTTCCATATCTTTTTTCCTTTATGCCGCGTCTTCGTCATAATCGGCATAGCCGGATTCTTCTAGCTCAAGCGCCAGCTCTTTGCCGCCGGTGCGCGCGATTTTACCATCAGCTATCACATGCACTTTGTCTGGAACGATATAATTCAAAAGACGTTGATAGTGAGTGATGACTAGCATAGAGCGTTCAGGCCCGCGCAGAGCATTGACCCCTTCAGAGACGATGCGCAGCGCGTCTATATCCAACCCGCTGTCTGTTTCATCTAAAATACACATGCCTGGGTTCAAGAGCGCCATTTGTAGAATTTCCATGCGTTTTTTCTCACCGCCGGAAAAGCCAACATTAAGGCCGCGTTTGAGCATGTCTGGT
>JANQQH010000050.1 GCA_028285025.1 Hyphomicrobiaceae bacterium
TCTCTATTCGATCAGACGTTTGACAACAGCAATGACAAATTCGCCATGCTTTTTGGCCACCCGCCCCCTGATCAACCTGACAAAGGTGAAATCATTTGCAGTTGCTTTAATGTTGGTGAGAAAGAGATTATCGAAACCGCTCAAGCGAATAAAATTGAAACGGTCAAAGAGATTGGTGCTTGCTTGAAGGCTGGTACGAATTGTGGTTCTTGTCGGTCAGAAATTATGAAAATTTTAGGGCGCATCTCGACCCCTGCTGCCGCAGAATAAATGCATGGAGGTGGGGAAAAATTCTTTTGTTGCCTTAATATCAAAACTGTTAACAAAAACCCCTCTTCTAGAGCATTTCTATCTCAACATGACATTTCAGGTTAAGAAGAAACACACTAGAAAAGGGATCCGCCCACCGCTGGCTTAACTTTTTTAAGCTGCTTGTCCGTTGTCGCTGACCAGTTTCAGGTCAGATTTTACCTCTAGATCTGATGTATTGTCTTGTTTGGGCTCTTTTGGCTCAACCGGCACATCTGGTTTTGCATGGCGTTCATACAAGAACCCTAAAATTTGTTGGCGGTAATGATTATATGTTGGGTTATTGGCCAATCCCACCCGGTCTCTGGGGCGGGGTAGATCAATCTTCACAACCTCTCCGATGGTGGCAGCAGGTCCGTTGGTCATCATGATAATTTTATCAGATAACAAAACAGCTTCATCAACGTCGTGGGTGATCATGATGATGGTGTTATTTAATTTGGCTTGAATTTCCATGAGGCTGTCTTGCATGTGTGAACGGGTCAACGCATCAAGCGCGCCAAAGGGTTCGTCCATTAACAATACTTTTGGCTGCATGGCAAGTGCGCGTGCAATACCAACCCTTTGTTTCATGCCACCAGAGATTTCAGATGGCAGCTTGTCCATTGCATGTTCCATATGAACCAGATTAAGATTGTGAACAATCCAGTCCTTCATTTCAGCTTTCGACTTTTTCCCGCGAAACACTCTGCGCACCGCAAGGGCTACATTTTCATAGACTGAAAGCCAAGGCATCAACGAATGGTTTTGAAACACAACGGCGCGTTCTGGCCCTGGTCCATTAATCTCTTTATTTTCCAGCACCACACCGCCTTTGCTGGCTTTGAGCAAACCGGCCACAATGTTTAACACTGTTGACTTGCCACAACCAGAATGGCCAATAATGGAAATATATTCGCCTTGATCAATACTGAAATTGACATCTTCAAGCGCGCAAAATTCTCCCTCTTTGGTTGGAAAATTCATTGTGACATGATCAATATGTAAATAAGTAGATGGCATTTTATCTTCTTTTCTTTCTAAAAAAGTGACGATTTACATTGCTCAGTTCGGTTTGCCTTAATTTAACGAAGGACGGCATTTTTATCCCATGAAACCATTTTTTGAACTGAGAGCATCAGTCTATCAAGCAAAAACCCTATACACCCAATCACGATCACGGCAACCATGATGCGCCCTAAGGAATTAGAGCTTCCATTTTGAAATTCGTCCCAAACAAATTTTCCAAGGCCTGGGTTTTGGGCGAGCATTTCAGCCGCGATCAAAACCATCCAGCCGATGCCCAAAGACAGGCGCAAGCCGGTAAAGATCATTGGAATGGCTGAGGGCAGCACAATCTTCCATACTTTGGTAAAAGCATTGAGCTGCAGCACTTTTGAAACGTTGATGAGATCTTTGTCTACACCGGCAACGCCCACAGCTGTATTAATCAATGTTGGCCACATGCAGCAAAGGGTAACTGTGACCGCAGAAGTGATGAATGATTTTGAGACCAGCGGATCTTTGGAGACATATAGCGCACTGACAATGATGGTAACAATCGGCAGCCAGGCTAATGGCGATATTGGCTTGAAAATCTGAATGATTGGAT
>JANQQH010000069.1 GCA_028285025.1 Hyphomicrobiaceae bacterium
TCACAAAACATACGGGCGCGGGCGCGGGTGATTTTGTCGGCCAGTGTTTGTGCACAAGTGGTCAGCGGGTTGGTGTTGGGCATTTCAAACACGGCTGTTACCCCGCCCATGACGGCGCCGCGGCTACCGGTTTCAAGGTCTTCTTTGTGTTCATTGCCCGGTTCCCTAAAATGGACTTGGCTGTCTATTACGCCAGGCAAAATGGTTAGACCTGTGGCTGAAATGGTTGTTTCTGCTTCTTGGGTGCTTAAATCACCAATATTGGTGATTTTGCCCTGTTTGACGCCAATATCGGTTTGGCCTTTGCCGTCTTGATTTACAATGGTGCCGCCTTTTAAAATGAGATCGTACGTGTTGGTCATTTTGTTCCTGCAATTGTCTGAGCTGTGCCTTAAATTCCATGGTTAGACTTTTGCATTTTTCCAACACTTGTCAAGGGCGTGAAACGTGAACTTTACCCTTGACAAGTGTTGGAAAAATGCAAACTTCTAACCATGGAATTTAAGGCATGGTCTCGTCTCTAGCTTTTAAAAGGGATTTTTTATGAATAAAGTTGTGCCGCTTCTAGATCGGGCGGTGTTGGCGGTGACAGGACCGGATGCAGAAACGTTTTTGCAAAACTTAATTACCAATGATTTGGGCAAGCTTGTTGAAAAGGAAGCACTATTATCAGCATTGCTTACCCCGCAGGGTAAAATCAATTATGAATTTTTTATCGTGCCAATTGAAAATGGTTACGTGCTTGATACGGCCAAGGGCGGGGTGGATGAACTTTTTAAAAAGCTGAGCCTTTATAAGATGAGGGCGGATATTGAAATAAAACAGTTAAAAGACAGTCATATGGTGATTTGGTTTGAGGGTGATGTGGTGCCTCAATCAGGTGTGAAGCTTATGTTTGTTGACCCGCGCAGCGCTGAAATGGGGCGGCGGGCCGTTGTGGGACTTGATCAGATCGCCCACGTTAGCCAAGGGTTTGTAACGGGCCGTGAGGATGATTATTTGGCCAAACGTTTAATGCTTGGTGTGCCAGAAGGGGGGTATGATTATGTATTGGGCGATACTTTTCCGCATGAAGCTGGATATGATGTTTTGGATGGAGTTGATTTTGAAAAGGGGTGTTATGTGGGGCAAGAAGTTGTCTCACGCATGCAGCATCGCTCCAATGTACGCAAACGCATTGTGATGGTTGAGGGGGATGAAAATTTGCCCCCCTCTGGCACAGAGTTTTCAACGGATACTTCTATGATTGGTATTTTAGGGTCTTGTTTGGACAAGAAAGGCTTAGCATTGGTGCGGCTTGATCGGGCTGCAAAAGCATTGGCTAAGGGGGATGAAATTATGGCTGAGGGTGTTGGGGTTACCTTATCGATTCCACCTTGGGCTTCTTATGACTTTCTACAAGAGGAGGTATAAATGGGCCGTTGTGCTTGGGTGGGGAATGATCCTTTGTATATTGACTATCATGATGTGGAATGGGGTGTGCCTGAGGTAAATGATCAGGCTTTGTTTGAAAAGCTTATTTTGGAAGGGTTTCAGGCTGGTTTGTCTTGGATCACCATTTTGAGAAAGCGAGAAAATTTCCGCAAAGCGTTTGATCAGTTTGATGCTGAAAAAATAGCACGTTTTGGCGCGAAAAGGCTTGAAAAGCTGATGAATGACGAAGGCATTATTCGTAATCGGGCCAAGATTGAAGCCAGTGTGAAAAACGCTAGGGCTTATTTGAAATTGCAAGAGTCTGGGTCTGGTTTGCGGCACTTGTTTTGGGGGGCAGTAGATGGCCAGCCAATACAAAATAACTATAAATCTTTAAAAGACATTCCTGGTAAAACGGAGCTGAGCACCAAACTTTCTAAGGAGTTGAAACGGTTGGGGTTTGCTTTTGTGGGGCCAACAACGGTTTATGCCCATTTTCAGGCCATGGGGTTGGTAAATGATCATGTGGTTGACTGCCCTCGCTATGAAGTTTGTGCGAAACTAGGGACTAAATTGACGCAAGACGATATTTTGTCAGGTAAAAAGAATCTTTTTAGGAAACACTCATGACGCAAGAAAATGGTTTGGCCCCACGGGCTTGGCAGCGCATGTTGTCTGGGCGTCGATTGGATCTTTTAAATCCTTTGCCAAGCGATATTGAGATTGAAGATATCGCCCATGGTTTGGCACGGGTGGCGCGATGGAATGGGCAAACAGTGGGGGACCATGCCTATTCCGTTGCTGAACATAGCCTATTTGTTACTGACATTTTATTGCGCTTGACGCCAGATGCGCCACGGCAATGGCAAATGGCGGCGCTTTTGCATGATGCGCCTGAATATGTGATTGGTGATTTGATTAGTCCTTTTAAGGCTGCCATTGGCATGGATTATAAACTTTTTGAAGGCAGACTGTTAGATGCGATCCATCAACGTTTTTTAATTTCGGATGTGGTAAGTTGCGAATTGACAGCTTTGATTAAAGAAGCTGATACAATTGCAGCGTATTTTGAAGCTGTGCAATTGGCTGGTTTTAGCCAAGATGAGGCGCAACAATTTTTCTTGTCGCCATCACGTGGAGATCCTCGGTTTGAGGGTTTTGAGGTTTGCCTTGTTGCCTCTAGTGTTAAACAGTCGCAACAAGATTTTTTAAACCGTTTTGAACTGTTGATGAATGAGATTTAATTTAGCATATGCTCATATTATAATGGGGTTGTTATGACGCATGAAAATGTAGAAGGTGCACGGATTTTTTGTGGGCCTCTTGATGAGGTTCATAGCACCATAAAAAGCCATAATATTGGCTGGTTGGTTTCAGCCATAAACGGTGAAAAAATGCCTCAGACGCCAGCTGCAATTGACCAGGCTCATCACCTTAAATTGGCTATGAATGATATTAGCTGTGATCAAGATGGGTTAATTTTGCCTAGCCAGGTTCATGTGCAGCGCTTGATAGATTTTGTTCAAGATTGGGATCAACTGAGCCCTTTGATGATCCATTGTTGGGCCGGTGTGTCTCGTTCAACTGCTGCAACATTTATTTCTCTTTGCAGTTTAAATGAAACGGTAAGCGAGAGGGATATTGCGTTTCTTTTGCGCCAAGCTAGCCCGACGGCCACGCCTAATATTCGCCTTGTGACTTTGGCGGATGACCTTTTGGGGCGTAAGGGGCGGATGGTTGAAGCCATTGATTTGATTGGCCAGGGGGAGATGACTTTTGAGGGCAACGTTTTTTCCCTTTCCTCTAAAATGTAATATTGGGTTTTGCCATTATGGGAGCGGCTTTTGAAAAGGGACGGGTTGTCATTGGTTTGAACGCCGCTATTGTGGCTTTGGATGGTTTTGAGCCTGTATTTCTAAGTGTGTCTGAGCAAGGTGATGCTGAGACAGAGCCGGGAGCGCATGTACTTGGCTTGCCTTATGGATCTTTTAATCCGTTGCAACACAGGACCATGGAAATTGCGGTGCGCGGGTTTGTGAATGAGCAAACTGGCCTTAGCCTTGGGTATATTGAGCAACTTTATACCTTTGGAGACAGGGGGCGGGCAGCGGCGGCTCTTAAACAAGATGAAATGCATGTGGTCTCTATTGGTTATTTGGCTTTGTCGCGCATGAGTGATGATCATCCTTTAGGGGCATTTTGGCGGCCTTGGTACTTAGCCTTTCCCTGGGAAGATTGGCGAGCCGGGGAACCTGATATTATCAAAAAAGAGATTTTGCCGCGCCTTGAGGAGTGGGCCCGAGGTATTGAGGCGGGCCGCGCGCGGCAACAGGCGCAAGATCGGGTCAATATCTGTTTTGGATCGGATGCGGCCCATTGGGATGAGGAGAAGGTGCTTGATCGCTATGAGTTGTTGTATGAGGCTGGCTTAGTGCTCGAGGCGAGCCGAGATGGACGGCCTGCGGCTCGCATTTGGTCTGATTTGCCGCGTTTTGGCGAACCGATGATATTTGATCATCGGCGGATTTTAGCGACTGCGATGAGCCGGATGCGGGCAAAGATAAAATATCGTCCGGTTATTTTTGATTTAATGCCGCCCAGTTTTACCTTGTTGCAATTGCAAAAATCTGTTGAGGCAATTTCTGGCAATCAATTGCATAAACAAAACTTTAGGCGATTGGTGGAAACAGGTGGGTTGGTGGTTGCCACAGGCAAAATGTCAAGTGAGACGGGAGGGCGGCCAGCAAAATTGTTTCGGTTCCGCAAAGAAGTTTTGCTTGAACGTCGCACAGCTGGGGTTCGCGTTAGACCTTAGAGCGTGTTGCTTTTTGATGAATTTTTGGGCCGTTTTATTTTGTCTCACGGGCTATTTTTTCGCTGATGGAGCGAAAAGCTCTCCGACGGGGTGACTTTAGTGCGCTTTAGATTGTCCACCAGCAACCGCGCTAGGCGCTGGGCAGTTCTTGCTGCTATGTTCGTGCTCTGAAAAAGAGCACTCCCTTCTTTGTAATGTGAATTGAGAATGTGTGTTTTATGAATCTATTTTTAAGCGGAACGCTCTAGGGCTATAAGTTGGTAACTTATAGCCCTCAGTAAATGGGTAAAGGGTCTGTTTAGTTAAAAAACAGCGTTATGAAATTTGTCGGTTTCTTCTTTTTCTTTTTCACCATGTTGAGAGGTTGTCTATTAATGCGTTTTTTGGGTTCTAGTCCCATCGGGCGCCCTTCAAGGGCAGCGGTTACTCTTTTGTCATGACCGTAAATGTCATTGTAATGGGTGGCTGTGCCGTCTTCATTAACCCACATTGTGAAATATGTGACGTGTACAGGAATTTTGTTTTTCAGTGTAACTGGTTGGTTGCGGCGCGAGCGAATGCGCTTATCAATGGTTTTGCGGTCGATGCCATTGTCTGCCAAAACAAACTCGGCCATCTTTAAAGGGTCGCGCAGGCGCATGCAGCCGTGGCTAAAGGCGCGGACTTTGCGGTTAAATAGTTTTTTGGTTGGTGTGTCATGCAAATAAACGGAGTGTTTATTGGGAAATAGAAATTTGATGAGTCCAAGGGCATTTCTAGGACCGGGGGGTTGGCGCACAAAAAGGCGTCCGTTAACCACCCGGCTTTCATAACCACGAGGTGCTACACCGCCCATTTCATTCCATATGATGGATTGGGGGACATTCCAATAAGGGTTAAAAACAACCGTTTCCATTTCATCAGAAAAACTTGGTGTTTTTTGAGAGCGCTTACCAGTAATGACACGTTCGGTATGAACAATTTTGTCATCTCTGGTGAAGCGAACTTTGAACTCTGGAATGTTTACTTTTATGTAGGTTTTGCCAAATTCAGTTGGCATCCAGCGCCAGCGTTCCATGTTTGCAAGTATCTTTTTCTCTTGATTTGGTTTGCCTTGATTTAATTTTGCACGGGTGGTTTTGTTAATCACCCCGGTTGCACGCATCCCATTGGCTGCTTGGAAATTTTTAACGGCGTCAACCAAGGCGCTGTCGTAAATGTCTTCTGGATAAAGCGGGCTATTATCTTTTACTGGTACTGCTATTTCAAAGCGCTGGCGTAACAGTGCGATATGAGGGTGTCTGTCAAAGGGGCGGATGACACTGCCGGCTGGAATTCTAACAAGCTTCTTTTGCGACCCTTTGGTTTGTCTAATGGAATCCAGCTTTTCTTTTAACGCCCAATATTGGGGATGTTGGGGGTGGAAAGATTTTAGCGTTTTTTCTAGATCTTTGGAGTCTAGAATGCTGGTGAGCACATTTAAGGGCTCTGGATAATCTGGGGTGTTATCAAGCGCGCGGCTGATGGTTTGCGGGACAAGATTGCCGGCTTTGGCGCGTTTGGCAAAGGTTAAAACTGCCCGGCTAAACATTAACTCAGCGTCTGCTTGTTGTTCTGGTTTGCCGTTTATGATTTCTGGAGACGGGAAGTTAATGTCATGCACGTTAAGCCCGTATTCATGCCCTTTTTTAATCTCAGTTATGGTTTGCTTGGCCAGAGGGGTTAGGCCTGATTTTGTGAGCCAAACAGGTTCGCGGTTATGGCTAAGATAAAATTCTTTTAAATGTTTTTGAACCAGATTGTCATAACCGGTTTTGCCACGAAAATTGGTTTTAATTTTCATGATCAATTGATGCTTTAGCGCATCTTGGGCCGTGATGAGTGTTTCAGGCCCTTCAGGTTCTGCTGCCATTACTAAAGACGGGTTTGTCAGCAATAATAGAACAGCTGATAGGCAAGAACTGAGGGTGCCTGCTTTGATTAGCGAGCCTGGAGAAAGGGTTGAGGCCTGGTTGAAGGGGCGTGCATGTTTCATAAATATGATCCTCAAAATTTCTCTTTTTAAAATCTGATTTTTATAACAATTTTATCACTTTAGCTTTAAATTTTTAAACTCTTTTGGGGCTAATCGCTCAATACCGGCCATTATATAATCTAACCCTTTAAAATTTATTGTGTACTTTTAAGCTTTTGATATGGGGTTATCGCATCAGAATTACAATATGATGTGGCGCTAGTTTGACCATCTGTGATTTTTTTCAAGACTATAAGTGGCCTTTGGTTTTTGTAAAAGAAGAAACCGGAGCCTGATCCGAGCAAAATTTCATTCTGCCCGGATCTGTTGTAATTGTGACATATATTTGTTTTGTTTTCCACAAACTTAACTTGGTTTAATTTGTTCGTGGTTGCAAGCCAATTTCGCGCATTTTGCGGTAAAGTGTTGAGCGGCCAATGCCTAAATGTTTTGCAATATCAGTCATATGACCGCGATATCGCCCAAGAGCTAGGCGGATCATGTCAGCTTCTACCGCTTCAAGCGGGCGAATATGGCCTGATTCTGTCATGATGCGTACGCCTACAGGGGTGCTGCTGGTTTCATCTTGACTGATTGGCACCATTTGTGGGTTTTCTTGTTCATCGCCAATCATAGCGGGGCCGGAGTACACGGGGGTTTCTTTGTCGGGTTCAGACAAAGTGGGGGTGCTGACTTCAAACCCTTCTACGTGGCTGGCTATTTGTGGGAACTCATTGATGGTCAAAACTGGGCTATCTGCGAGCACCACGGCTCTGAAAATGGTGTTCTCTAATTGGCGCACATTGCCTGGCCAGGAATAGCTTTGAAGTAATTTTAAGGCTTGTGGGTCTAGGCCGGTGATTTTTTTGCCCTCTTCTGAGGCAAACCGCAAAGCGAAATGATTGGCCAGTTCTTCAATGTCTTCAAGACGATGGGCCAGGGGTGGGACCATGATGGGAAAGACGTTTAAACGATAATAAAGGTCCTCACGGAACTTGCCTTCCTGGACCAATTTGATCATGTCTCGATTGGTGGCTGAGATGAGGCGGAAGTCAACTTTTACAGGGCGTTTGGCACCAATTGGGTCTACTTCGCCTTCTTGCAGCGCGCGCAGAAGTTTAACCTGTGCGTCGAGGGGCAATTCACCCACCTCGTCAAGAAACAGGGTACCGCCATCTGCTTCTTCAAATTTGCCGATGCGTTTTTCTGTGGCACCAGTGAAGCTGCCCTTTTCATGGCCGAAAAGAATGCTCTCAATCAGGTTTTCAGGAATGGCACCGCAATTGACTGTGACAAAGGGTTTGCCTTGACGCTCGCTTTCCCCTTGGATGGCGCGGGCAATCATTTCTTTACCAACACCGCTTTCCCCTTCGATGAGAGCGGGGATGTTTGAGCCGGCTGCGCGGCGTCCAAGTTCGATAACGCGCGATAAGGTTTTGCCTGTAGAGATAAGACTGTCAAAGGTCATAGTGCCTTCGGTTTGGCGTTTGATGCGGGTGATTTCGCTGGTTAACGCCTTGATTTTCATGACATTGTTTAATGAAACCTCTAACCGTTCATTGCTGACAGGTTTGACAACAAAGTCACTGGCGCCAGCGCGCATGGCTTCAATGGCGGTGTCTATGCTGCCATTGGCGGTTTGTACGATGACCGGTTGCATGGCGTTTATTTTGCGCAAATGTTCTAACACATCATGTCCGCTCATATCTGGCATGACCAAGTCTAACAAGATGAGAGAGATTTCTTCGGCTTGTGGGCCTTCCATCAGGGCTACGGCATCTTTGCCGCCAGCGGCGACTTTGGTTTCATATCCAAGACGTTTGATGGATTCGGCTAGAATGCGACGTTGTGCAGGATCATCGTCGACAATTAGGACGCATTTGGGCATACTCTTTACTCTACTTTTTTACTAAACTTAAATGACCGCTTTGCTCTGTCTTGGCAATTGCTTGCCTTTAAATAGATTGAATACATATTAAGTCGATAATATATGTATCAAACAGGCGTATTATGGGGCCATTTCCCAACTCAACTCTTGGCTAGTGTGAAGAATAAGAGTAAATAAGGAGTTTATTTTTGCTCGATTTTGAGTGAAGCGGGTAAAAAATGTCATTATAGCGGTTCATTTTTCTGGAAAACCGGTGTTACTCTTTTGGGC
>JANQQH010000072.1 GCA_028285025.1 Hyphomicrobiaceae bacterium
CAACATTGTGTAAACTTATTTCTAATAAAGACGAATTTTAAGATTTCGACGGCAGCAATTTCACAATGCCTTTGGCTGCAGCCGATGCTGCCGCTTCAGTCGTTGGTCCCCACGCGCCATTTAACGATCCTGTGGGAATGGAATTCTTTTGTGAAACGGTCCCAACCCGGTTGCCCTGGCCATCATAAACATTCCAAACAATCTGGACCTTTTGTTGCCCATTTAACGGTTTGCTCAGTTTCACTTGACCACGCACAACATAGCCACCAGCAACCTTTTGTTGGGAAAGGGCAATACCATTTTTCTTCAGCTCTTGGCGCAAAGCATTGGTTAAAGAAATACGGCCATCTCCAGGTGCCCCTTGCACCGGCTGGACAACAGTTAAAAGGGAAGTGGTCCGCTTGTTAACCGCACCAGTAATAACCGGATCATCAGGCCGCCCCTTCGCAATTGGGGAAATACTGGTTGGATCATCAGGTGTTGTTTGCGGTGTTTTGTTTTGCAGTTTGGGAGTGCCCGCGGCATTCAGCCACGTGTTAATTTTCCCTGTCGAAGTCTGGGCAACTTTGGCAATGACCTGATCATTCACCAACCACCAAGCGTTATTGGTTTTGCGTCCAGCAAGGGTCTCACTCCCAATAACACGATGCAAATGAACGCCCTTCTTATCCTTAACGTCCCAAATATAGGAAAGTTTGCCACCCGTCTTAGTCGGATAAGCGGTGAAATGCCCGTTGATTAAAAAATCAGCCTGAGCTGTTTGATCAACAAGAGACCACTTTTGTGACTTAGCAGCCGTTTTAACCGCACTCATTATTTTAGGTGAAATTGTATTGGGAACACCAACCAAAGTGCCAAAGGCAACAGGTCTGGCCCGCCTTGAGGCCGTTTCCTTTTCATTGGCATTTGTTGAATTCAACCCCAAAGTTGAGGCCAAATCATTCGATCCACTGCAACCGGCCAGGCCGAGCAAGACACAAAACACAGCTCCCAAACGTGTGAGCCACGAAGCAAAAACCGTCAACCGATTAAAACTCGGCGCCTGTAAAGTGCTAAAATAAGCCACTTTCAACCCCCTTGAATTCAATGATAAGCATGCCCCTATTAAATCTAAAGGCGGTCTGCTAATAAAATTCAGTAATTGGAAAGTTCCGGTGACAAACAAGCTAAACAATACTAAAAGGACACAACACCGGCCCCTAATAGACTCACATAATTACCTGGCCAAACAAAAGCCGTCCAGTGTTTGGGCCTATTTTGCTGGGTGTTTACCAGATTCGAGCTCAGACAATGCCACAATTGCGACATATTTGCACTAGTTTATGACAATTGCTGATATTTGCCGGCCGTAATCTGGCAAAGATTGGTGCGTATTGCGCCGATAACTAAAGAAAAGTGATTCGTTTTCATACGTGCAATGGGGCAAGCTTTCAACCAGGCCAATCCCAGTTTTTTTCAGCTTAGAAGCAGCAAATTGAACCAAATCGAAATGATATTTTTGGCTGGTTTCATTCAGAGTAAAAAAGCGATCAAATGTGGCATCTTGCTCTATAAATTGTTGGTAAAACTCTAAACCAACCTCAAAATTTGCAACACTCAAAGCCGGACCAATGGTGGCGACAACCTGATCTTTTTGGGCCCCTAAACTTGTCATGGCCTCGACCGTATTTTCCAAAACGCCAGCAAAAGCCCCGCGCCATCCAGCATGCGCGGCGCCCACAATGCGTGTAACAGGGTCAATAAATAAAACCGGGGCACAATCGGCCGTTAAAACACCAATAGCCAAATTTTCCCTATTTGTCACAATTGCATCGCCCTTGGGCGCTTGATCAGGCGACCAAGGTTCCGTGGCGACAATCACATCAGAACTGTGATGTTGATAAGGTGTAATGAGCGGGGCCTCTAACGAGCCCAAAACGCCTGAAACGAGATCGCGATTGTTTTTGACATTATAAAACTCATCGCCTGAGCCAAACCCACAATTTAACGTACTATAAAGGTTAGATGACACACCGCCCTTGCGGGTGAAGAATCCGTGCGAAATTCCTTGAACGCTCAAAGCATTGACTTCAATTCGTTGAGGAGACATGAGACGCTTCAATCCTTTGATCAAAAGGGGGCGGAACAGCCATCCCTGAACTTGTAATCGACATCACTTTAAAAAGAGACCCCATTTGCTCAGGCGCCACAAGACGTACAACATCTTTAATTAATGTTTCCGCTTGCAGTTCAGTGGCATTATCAACCAATTTTTGCGCCCGCTCGCCTATGCCCAATTGCGACAAAAAGGCACCTTGGTCTTTGGGGCCATAAGCTTTTAGCCCATGAGCGACGCAAAGGGCTGCAAGGGCGGTAAAATCAACATGGGCCGTCAAATCAACTTCACCAGGCTGAATGAAAGGTGAGACCATTTTGTGACGATGTAAAGCTTGCAGCGTCTCACCAAGAGCAGGCCCTTCAAATCCATAGTCAATAAACAGGCCTGCAAAGGGGTATTTTTGTGCCAAATGATGAAGGGTTTTCACTATCCCTTCAAAATCAGGGCAAAATTCAAAAATAGACCCAGGGCCAGCCTCGACAAAACGTTCTGGTACAATCATGCCTTTAGGCATCTGCTCACCAACAGCAAAGCAAAATTTCCCCGCTTCATCCAAGGAAACCACCCGCTCATGCCACGCCTGGTCGGTTTTAACAAATTGACGCACTGGCAAGCAGTCTAAAAATTCATTCGCAATCAACAGGCTTGGACCATGAGGAACATCAGATAAGTTTTCATACCACTGTATGGGTGTTGAAAAAGGTTCAAGTTTTGCCATTTGTGCGGCCCGCAAATTGACGGAACGCTCAACCATGTGAACACTAATCACTTCAAAATGAGGGTGCAGTTGCGACAAACAACGCAAAACATCCGACATCAAGGTTCCGCGTCCAGGCCCTAACTCAATCAGCTGCAACGGCATGGGCTGGCCCATGACTTGCCAGGTCAAAACGGACCAAATGCCAATCATCTCACCAAACATTTGGCTAATCTCAGGGGCTGTAATGAAGTCACCGTCGGCGCCAATAGGATTACCCGCACGGTAATAACCATGTTCAGGATCATAAAGGCAAGCTTCCATGAAAGCGCGCGTAGAAATCGGCCCATTTGCATGAATATAAGCCTTCAAATGCTGTTCCAGTAATGTTTGTGCACCGTTTGACATAAGTTGGTATATAAATACCTTTTTATAGTTTGACCAGATTTTAAAGCGTAAATTGATCGGTAAAAATCAAGATTTTCTGCGCGAAAAACTATAAATCAGGTAAATGCCAAATAACACCATTGGAATAGAATAAGCCAAACCTGGGGTGAGCGGGGTGTGAATGCTTATAGGGTGAGTAAGATCAGGTTGGCGGTAAAAATGTTCAACAAACCCACGAGCTAACCCATAGCCAAGCAAAAATAGGCCAGAGACAAACCCAGGGCGTTGTAATTTTCTGCCATAATGGGTCGCGATCCTTAACACCACAAACAGCACCAAGCCTTCAAGGGCCGCTTCATACAATTGGCTGGGATGGCGCGGGCTATCATCAGCCTTGGGGAAAATCATCGCCCAAGGCACATCGGTTACCCGTCCCCACAGTTCGCCATTGACAAAATTGGCCAGCCGGCCAAAAAACAAACCAATCGGCACAGCGGCGGTGACCACATCGGTCAAAGCAGGAAATGAGATGCCACGGCGCTTGGCAAAAATCAGGGCAACAAGAGTGACAGCAACAGCAGCCCCATGAAACGCCATGCCCCCTTTTTGTAAATTGAAAATTTCCAATGGGTTCTGAAAATAAAAACCAGGCTGATAAAAAAGCACATAACCCAACCGTCCGCCCAACACCACGCCAAGGGTCGCCCAGAGCAAAAAATCATCTACATCATCACGCGTAATAGGCGCAGGCCCACCCCATAACCGTTCATTGGCAACCAAACGACGCACATAAAGCCAACCCAACAGCAAACCTGCGGCATATGACAAGCCATACCACCTGAAATCAAGTGGCCCTAAAGAAAAGGCAATTTCTCCTATATCTGGAAATGGCAATATCCCATTCATGACCGTGTCCCTTTGATAATCTTAAAAAAACCGGCCTGACAGTGAAGCTGGAAAGCCAAGGTGTCAAGTGAACATATAATTAAATCAAGAAGATTAGGGTGTGTTGAGGTTCAAGCTTGATCAAAACAAACCAGAGTGCGATAAACAAACTTAAGTCTCATAACTTTCAAGGAGTGCCATACATGTCTCAAATGAAAAGCCCATTTTTTGATGAGCTGGCCAAAATCATGACGCAAGCAGCAGGTGCTGCCCAAGGGGTGGGCCAAGAGGTCGAGACTTTGTTCCGCTCTCAAGGTGAAAAAATGCTCAATGATATGGATCTTGTAACACGCGAAGAATTTGAAGCCGTCAAAGAAATGGCCAGCAAAGCCCGGCAAGAAAATGAGTTGTTGGCAAAACGTATAAAGCAGCTTGAAGACCAGCTAGAGAAAGCAAAAATATGAGCCTACGGCCTATTTGCTAAACTACAAAATTACAATTTCAAAACCTTGCCTCCTTAAACTGGCTGTTATCTTGTAACCATGTTTTGTGTCTTCTTGATCATTTTTTGTGCCAATTCAGGATCATCACGATAATTGGTTTCATGAGGAACTTTGGCCCCCTTTGCCAAACCAGGTCGCACTTCAAGCTGGTCAATCCAACGGCGCAAATGCGGCATATCATCAATTTTAATGCCGGCCCAATAATGAATGCGCGCCCAAGACCAATGGGCAATATCGGCAATGGAAAAATCACCTGCCAAATATTCATGATCGGCAAGCCGGGTATCGAGCACTTTATAGAGCCGGGTCGTTTCATTTTGATAGCGCTCAATCGCTGCCGGGATCTTTTCTGGGAAATAACGATAAAACACATGGGCTTGGCCTTGCATAGGGCCAAGGCCACCCATTTGGAACATCAGCCATTGAATAACTTCACTGCGCCCCTTCTTATCAGTTGGCAACAGTTTGCCAGATTTCTCAGCCAGATAAATCAGAATAGCACCAGACTCAAACACAACGAAATCATCTTCATCTGTATCAATAATCACCGGAATGCGACCATTCGGGTTCAGAGCCAAGTAATCAGGTTCTTTTTGAATGTTGGTATTGATGTCGATCGGGTGAACATTATACGCGATCCCCATTTCCTCTAGGGCCGCAGAAGCTTTCCAACCATTTGGCGTTGCCCATGTGTAAAGCTCAATCATTGTATCCTCAATTTTGTAAGTTGATTTTTATTTG
>JANQQH010000103.1 GCA_028285025.1 Hyphomicrobiaceae bacterium
CAGCGCTTTGACCGCTGCCAGAAGGTGTTGTCGAAATCTATCACCAATGGGCATGTTTATCATGCCAGACAAGGCTATCGCTCTATTCGTAACTTTGGGCTAAAGCGCCTGAGCCCTTCATGGCTTCTTAAGCAATATGATTGGCTTTATAATTACTAGCCACAGCTATTTTACCCCAAGCTTTTTCTGCAAGCTTGATGAAGATGTGGTGTATTGGAAAATCACCTTTCTATCAGGATAGATAATCTCATTGGCTCTTTGCGCCATCAGGGCTGCTTCATGGAAACCAGACAAAATCAATTTGAGTTTGCCAGGGTAGTGATTAATATCGCCAACAGCAAAAATACCTGGCTCACTGGTTTCAAATTTTTCTGTGTCCACTGTGATTAGGTTTTCATGTAAATTCAGACCCCAATCGGCAACTGGGCCCAACTTCATGGTCAGACCAAAGAAGGGCAACAGGCAATTTGTTTTTACATCTGTTTCGCCTTCTGGGCCTTTAATGGTAACCGCTTCCAGTTGGCCATTGGCGCCTTTTAGCTCGGTCATTTGGCCGAGTAGAAAATCGATTTTGCCTTCTTCACGCAAAGCCAGCATTTTATTGACGCTGTCAGTGGCCGCGCGGAATTTATCGCGCCGGTGAACCAAGGTGAGGCTGTTGGCTATTGGGGCTAGGTTTAAGGTCCAGTCGAGGGCGCTGTCGCCACCGCCGACAATCAGTAAGTCTTTGCCTTCAAACTCGGCCATGCGGCGCACAGAATAATGAACGGATGTGCCTTCAAAGTTTTCAATGCCTTCAATTGGGGGACGTTTGGGTGTAAATGATCCGCCACCAGCGGCAATCACTACGACTTTACAGATAAACTCTTCATTATCATCTGTTTTCAAGCGAAAACGGCCATCGTCTAGGCGCTCTAACTCATCAACTTGCTGATTGAAATGAAACTTAGGGTCAAATGGTTTGATTTGCTCCATAAGTTTGTCTGTCAGCTCTTGCCCGGAAATGACCGGATAGCCCGGAATGTCATAAATTGGCTTTTCTGGATAAAGTTCTGCACATTGGCCGCCTGGGCGATCTAGGATGTCAATTAGGTGACATTTGATATCTAAAAGCCCGAGTTCAAACACCGTAAATAGCCCACAAGGCCCGGCGCCGATAATAACCACATCTGTTTCAGTTGGTACATTTGACATGAAATCTTCTCATTTGATATTTGTTGCCCCTTTTACATTTTTAAGGGCAGATGTTGACTGTTATTGTTTTCGGAAATTTTAAAATTGCTTTTCTGGCATATGAACGACAAGGCCATCTAGCTCATCGGTTACCTTAATCTGGCAGCTTAAGCGGCTGTTTGGACGCACATCAAACGCAAAATCCAGCATATCTTCTTCCATTTCTTGGGGGCTGCCGGTTTTGTCTGTCCAGTTGTCTTCAACATACACATGGCATGTTGCGCAACTACATGCGCCGCCGCACTCAGCCTCAATGCCAGGTATGCTGGCTTTTCGAGCCACTTCCATCACTGTCATGCCAACTTCACCATCAACCTCATGGGGCGTGCCGTTAAATTCTATATAAGTAATTTTTGGCATGGCGGTTTTAACTTTCAGCTTCATTGTTTTTTTAAGGGCCTTTACCCCTTTAAATTATTCTTTTTAGGCACTGTTTCAATATGCTCTTATCAGACCCTTGACTTTGTCCCAAAGCTCTTTTTCGTTTTGGCAGGTCAAGAATTTGTGAGAAAATCTGATAATTGAAATATGATCGTTCCTTATGTTCCTAAAACCGATATCCACTTTATAGGCGGAATGCTTTTAATAGGCGGAATGCTTTTAGGATCTGTTGGATGCATTTTCAAGATAATCCATCAGATATGGCCTGTTTTGCCTTCCTATAATGCATAAGCGCAAGAGATTCCAGTCTCAATTACGTAAAATGTCATATTTATATGAGGTACGGTGTGTAAATAGAGTTTAGAGTTAAAAAATAAATGGTGGGTGAGCAATAGTGTGCCTAAGCCTAGGGTGTTTTAAAATCTGTCAAAAACTTTTTAAGCTGCCTCGATTAAATCGGTTATGTAGCTGTTTGTTTCATCTACGAGTGATTCAATTTCATGAATAGCGGCGATTTTATCTGACAATTCCCCTTTAGCAGCTTGGCGTTCGTAAACTTCAGCCCGCTCACCTATAACCCAGGCGCCAATTGCTCGAGCTGAGCCTTTGATTGAATGGGCAGCATCGGCCCAGTCTTTATCTGTTTGGGCTGCTTTTAACCGATTTATACATTGCACAGAATGGCTTAAAAAAAGCCCTAAGACTTCTGTCTCAAGGTCTTTGCTACCAAACGTTTGTTTAGACAGATGAACCAGATCCACTGGTTTCATATGTTTTACTTTCTGATCCTTGTCAAAATCCATCACGATTTGCTCCACACCTTAAATTCACCCACAAAGCCGATTGTGAGACCTTGTCGGCTTTTACCTTGATGATCCACAATCATTTTATTTGGGTCCCTTAAAGCTCAGTATAACGAACGAATACTTTCAAGTTATTAAACGGAATGAAAATTTTGCCGTCCTGACAGATTATAGAAATAGTGAATTTCTAAAAATTTGCAAAAAAAGTGCTTTACACACCATTCGGCGGATGATTCGTCAAAACTTTTATGCTAAGGTCCTGGCCGGGATCAGGTTCTCAATTATGAGGGCCCAACTCATTTTCTAGCGTTTTAAACTATATTAATGCGTTGTATGCGTGATGAGTCTGAGTGTTATTTTGAGGGTGGTTTTCTTTCAAAATTTCTGTTTACAAATGGATTAAGTTTTTAAAAGTTTGGGCCTTTGGTTCCAGATGTTGTTCGTTCTGTTATTAAGTATGTTTTTTGTTTTTGCGTTCAATTGTTTGCGTTATTGACTTTGTTACCTTTGAATAAGCTGATCTTTCAAAAAAGAGGCGATTTAAACGCCTTATATTTGACATGAGTTGTCGGCATGAAACGGTAGTTAATGTTTTTAAACAGCATCATACTTAAAAACGGTTCGTGTTTGATATTTTTGCAAGGAGTTAAACTAAAAAATGCATTGAGTTTTAAAGGCGTTATTTTTTTTAAAAAGACAATTTTTGTCTTTAGAATAGCACTCAATCTTTGTTTTGGATCTTGTGGCCTTGTTATTAGCGGGATTGTTCGGCACCAGATCACCACTGGTGGTATCATTTGTTTCAATCGCTTTGGCAAATGGTTAAGGGATAAAAAGCCAGAAGGATTAGTCAAAAAACAAGAGTTTTGAGTTTTGTATGCGGTTTAAGTATTGGATTAGTAGATGGCACAAGAAAAGCAACGGCCACCTCTTGGAAAAGCGGCTGGCAAAGGGCAACGAGGTCAAAAAAAGGGTACCCCCCCTGCTCCCCCTCTTGATTTAGGAGCAGATGCGGGACAATCAAGTGCTGGGCAATCAAAACCCCAAACAGGCAGTGCAGCTAAAACGCCAAAACGCGTTGGCCAGCCTGGTGGGCCAAATGTCCGCTCCATCGACCATTCTCAAACAAAAGAAAAAAAATCTGTCTCACCACACCCACCAAGCCTGCCGCAAAAGATTGAAGAGGGTGAGGAAG
>JANQQH010000105.1 GCA_028285025.1 Hyphomicrobiaceae bacterium
ATTGGGCTCTGAGCTGGAAAAATAGCCGTTAAAATTTTCTTCGCAGGTTAAATAGGTGCCCCATGGGGTTTGGCCGTTGCCGCAATTGTTAAAGGTGCCAAGAACTTCTAGCCCGGCTGGGTCTTGAACTGTTTGCATGAGTTTATGACCAGCAGCTGGACCGGTGATTTCCATTGGGGTATCAGCTGTTATGCGCTTGTTTAACGGGCTGTCTGTGACAAGGGTCCACTGGCCTTTGTTATTTTGTTTTATTTCTGCAATAGACAGGCCGTGGGCCGCTTTGCTTTTTAACGCATCGTCTTGTGATTGGGGGCGGTGTTTTTTTTGTGTTGGGAATAAATACCGCTTGTTGATGTATTCATTATTGACCACCAAAAGATGTTTGCCTTCTTGTTCAAATAATGACATGCCATCATTATTGTCACCAAAGGCTTTGCTTTGGCTTATTGCTGTGCCGCCGGTTTGTTCGTCTAGTGCGGGTGTGCCAGACCATAGAGGATCGCCCCATTTGGCAACCACATGCCATTCAAACCCTTCAGGCACTGTTATGGTATCAAGCGTATTGGCTGTAATGGCTTTAAAATTGAATATATCTTGGTTGTCTTTGGCAAAAGCACTGGTGGTCATGACAAAATTGGCAAGGCCAAATCCAATGGTACCCGCTAAAAAATCACGCCGTGAGAGGGCTTTTGCAACAATATTATCAAAATCAGTTGCCTGGGGGGGAGGGGTGTTTATCTCATCAAATTCATCAAATGAGAGATCATCGATTTGGCTGATAACAACAGACTGTTTGTTCGTCTCATGTTGTTTTTTGATTGTGCTCATGCTTCGTCCTAAAATGTGTTTTTTTGAATCATTCTTAAAATATCGAAAGCAATTGACAAATGGATGACGAAAAAATGGCCTTTAGCGCTGTAATGAGCAGAGACAAAAGTAATGTTAGCTTGCTTAGATCAAAAAAGAAAAAAGGATAAAATAGAGATTTAGCAGTGATGATGAAATGAATCCCAAGCGTTATTCGCTTTCAAAGAGCACAGAACACGTATAATTAATAGGTTCTGACCCTAGAAGTAGGTTGCGTGTTTTTTCAATCTCTTAATTGATCTGAAACCCGAACACTTTAGGACTGTAATGTGTTTTGTGTTTGTATCTTGCTTTGCGTCTTGCAGCAGGAGGCTTTTTACGAAAGCGTTTTTTATATTTTATTTTTGCTCGTGCGCCTAAACTATATTTTGGTTTTGGCCCTCTTTTTCTTAATTTTTTAACAGCCTGTTTTTGCGGTGTCAGGTGTGCGATGACTTTTACTTTTTTAGCTGCTTTTTGTTTTACTTGAGGCTGATGAGATGGTGGCATATAGGCCAAGCGAACAAGCTTTTTTTGTTTTGCCCGTACGTTTCTTCGTTTAACGAGGCGTGTCTTTTTTGTCTTTAATAATTTTCGCTTAGATTTTTGTTTTATGCGTTGAATTTTCAATGATTTGGGAAGGGTTGGAAAAGCACTCTGGGTGGCTTGAAATTTTGCCTGGAGCAACAGTTGTTCGGATGTTGGCAAGTCGATGATGTTTGCTGTTGAAAACGCAGAGGTTGCAGATAAGTGCTGACTTTTTGTTTCAGTCGAGCTGAGCGCTTGCATTGAAAGGTAGGTAACGCTTGCTGTTGCAATCGTGAGAAAACGTAATAACATAGGAGCTCCCTTATCCTTTATAACGTTAATTCCCTAAAATTTTCCCGCTTATGTCTAGAACGATGTTGGTCTAGTGAATTTGTTTTATTTTGTGGCCCGCCTTTTAAAAATTTTCATGTTAAATTTAAGATTAACACATAAAACAAAAATGCTAAAGAGAATATAAATTTTAATTATTATATTTAATGTTAGGTTCTTAGCCTAAGGACTTGCACTGATAAAAGGTTCGCGAAGATGTCGACCCGTAATCGAAGGGTATTTTATGTCGTCAACTTGCTTAACGATTGACCTGGATCAGTTGGCTTTGAATTGGCACTTGTTTAAAGAAGCTTATGAGCAAAAAGGGTCAGATAAAACCATAGGGGCTGTTGTAAAAGCTGATGCTTATGGGCTGGGCGCTAAACCTGTGGTGCGCCGTTTATGGCATGAGGGTTGTCGTTTATTTTTTGTTGCTCATGCTTGTGAGGGTGTTGTTGTGTCCCAAACGATTAATTCAAGCGTGGCCGCTATTTATGTTTTTCATGGGTGTAGGCCGGGTCAAGAAGAGTTATTCTTAAAGCACCGTTTAATTCCTGTTCTTAATTCTTTTGATGATGTTCAGCGTTGGGTTGGTTTTGCCAAGCGCTCAGGTTACAGCCGTGCTGGTTTGCATGTTGATACCGGTATGAACCGCTTGGGGTTTTCAAAGCCAGGGTTTCAAGAGCTCTGTTCTGCGTCTGATTTGCTTGATTGGATTGATATTGGCTTGATTATGACCCATTTGGTGCATGCTGATGAGCCTGGCGCGGGAGTTAATATTCAACAAAAACATAGTTTTAATGAGTTAATTGGGTTATTTCCGCCAAGTTTGGCTCAAGTGCCATTGTCCATGGCTAATTCAGCCGGCGTTTTGAATGGGGCCGATTATCATTATGATGTTGCCCGGGTGGGCATTGGTCTTTATGGGGGTAACCCTTTTTCTGGTCAGTTAAATCCTTTTCAGCCTGTGATGACACTTGAGAGCGAAATTTTGCAAATCAATGAGCTGGCTGTTGGACAAAGTGTGAGCTATGGGGCTTCATGGCGCGCGCAAAGGCCAAGCCGTATTGCAACTTTGGCCATTGGGTATGCTGATGGTTTGTTGCGCCATAGTGGGCAGTTTGGTCATGTGGCGATAAACGGGCAGTTGGCACCAATTATTGGTCGCGTGACAATGGATCTGACTATGGTTGATATCACTAATATTGATGGGGCGGCAGTAAAAGTGGGAGATCGTGCTGAAATTATTGGCAAGACTATAACCGTTGATGATTTGGCCGCTGCTGCTGACACAATTTGTTATGAAGTTTTGACAAATTTTGGCCGTCAATCTAATAGTAACCGGGTGAAGCGTGTCTATATTGGGTGAGGCTTTTCTCAACATAAGCTAAAGATTGGCCATTTCACTGATTAAATCACTCAGCAGGTTCTTTTTTAGCTGTGAATTTACGGTATAAAAATTCACTTTGTTCCTGGGACTCTTTTTCAGCGATTGCCAATAGGTTTTTGTGAAACGAAGATTTGGAACAGGCTGGGTCAGTGCTGGTGGCATCACCGGTAAACATAAACGCTTGGCAACGACAGCCGCCAAAGTCAATTTCTTTAAACTCGCATGATTTGCACGGTTCTGGCAAATAATCTGTACCGCGGTATTTTTCAAAGGCGGACGAATTGAGCCAAATATCTCTTAAATGACGATCCTTTACATTATCAAATTCTAATCCTTTGATGGAAGCGGCGGCATGGCAGGGCATGACTTTGCCCATAGGTGAAATAGTCATGAATTGGCTGCCCCAGCCGCCCATGCATGGTTTGGGGCGCACGGCATAATAATCTGGGACGACAAAATCAATTGTTAGGATGCCTTTTAGGCGCTCTCTGGCTTCATCGACAATGTCGGCGTTTTTATAAACTTGTTCGCGTGTTGGAATAAGAGAATTACGGTTTTCAAAAGCCCAGCCGTAATATTGGATGTGGGCGACTTCTAAGCGTTCAGCGCCTAATTTGACAGCAAACTCAATAATCTCTTCTAGATACTCAACGTTATGGCGATGCATGGGGGAGTTTATGGTCAGGGGGAGATTGAGTTCTTTTACCCATTTGGCCAGTTCAATTTTCTTAGAATATCCCCCTTTAAATCCGGCGATTTTATCTGCCATTAGGGCATCGACATGCTGAACAGAGAGCTGTAAATGATCGAGGCCAATATCAACTAATTTTTCTAGTCGTTCGCGTTTTAGCAAGACGCCTGCTGTGATTAAGTTGGTGTAAATGCCTGCTTCGACTGCGGCTTGGGTGATTTCTTCGAGGTCTTTGCGAACTGTTGGTTCGCCTCCGGAAAGGTGAGTTTGTAAGATGCCTAATTCACCGGCTTGTTTAAAAACGCGTACCCAGTCTTGGGTGGAAAGCTCGCCGCTTGAGCGCTCGAGCTCTAGGGGGTTTGAACAGTATGGGCATTGTAAAGGACATCGATGGGTAAGTTCTGCCAATAGCCCCATAGGGGCGGTTGCACAGATAATATTGTTCTCATTTATTTTTGGAGCTTCGTTCATGATGTTAAATACCCCTTGTCGCTTAAGTCTTGCAACATAACTATGATATCTTTTTCAATCACCTCAATCGATGCATTGTAGTTTTGGGCCAGTTCAGATGCAATATTGCCTATGGTTCTTTCACCGTCACATAATTGTAGCACTTCAACTGCGATTGGATCGGGTGTTAATATCCGCTCTGGGGCGAGCATCACCCAACGGTCTCGTCCTGCATCGTGTCGTAATTTAATATACGTGTGCAGTTTTGGTGTTGTTTCATTATCTACAATGAGGCGTTGTTTATTCATATTACATCTTAGCTTTTGGTTAGGTTTCTTGTGGGCGAAAAGCACCAGGGGGAATGAGACCTGGTTCAAAATAGGCAAAATATAATGCGTCCAATTGAGCCCATAAAACATTACATTTAAAGGTCAGAGCTTCTAATGCTTTTTGTTGTAGATCGATTGTGTCTGCATGTTCTAAGACGTATTTTAGAGCAAAATTTGCGTCTCTTGGTGCTTGGTTTAGTCTCCTGCGAAAATATTTCATGACGCTTTCATCGATGAAATCGTAATTTTCCAGCATGCCTGAGATGCGTTCTTCATGAATTTTGGGTGCAAACAACTCAGTTAGCGAAGAGGCGACAGCCTGGACCATAGGCCCGCGTTTTACATATTCAACATATTCTTCAACCGCATGGACCGTGGCTGGCAGGGCTTGTTTGGTTGAAATGACAATTTCAGGGTCTATGCCTAGACCGGTTGTTAAAGCCAACCAGCGCTCTATTCCGCCTTCTTCTTCAATGCCGTCGCCGTCATGGTCTTGAATGCGATGGATCCATTCCCTGCGAAGTTCACGGCAGGTTGTGCGTGCCATTAGCGCTGCGTCTTTGCGCGGGATGGCAGCTTGATAGCAATAACGATTTAGTGCCCAGGCTTGAACTTGGCCTTTGTTTAGTTCCCCTCCGTGTAGTTTTTTGTGAAAGGGGTGCAGGCTGTGATAACGCTCAGCGCCTATGGCTCGAAGGGCTGCTTCCAGTTCATCCCGGCTCATTAAATTTGTCATAGGGTTATCTCCATACCATCGTAAGATACTTGCCATCCGGCTTGTTCAACAATTTTGCGTTCATCTGAATTGTCGCGTAGAACGGGATTTGAATTGTTTATATGAATATAAACTTTTTGTTTGATGTTGAGGTCTTGCAAAAGTGCCAGAGAGCCATCTTCACCGGACATATTCATATGGCCCATTCTGTCCCCTGTTTTGGGCAGCAGCCCTTGGTCCAGCATTTCATTATTGGTATACAAGGTGCCATCAAAAAAGATTAGATCAGTTCCTGTGATGCGCGCTTTTAAAGCTTCATCAAGAGCGGCGCAGCCTGGGATGTAATAAAAGCATTGGCCTGTTGCTGTTTCTTTTACTTCTAGTCCGATGGTGTCGCCTTCTTGGGTGCCAAAATTTTCCCCTTGTGCATTGTCTTCTAAGTATAGAGCCACTTTGCCAGGCACAGGAAAGGGAGTTACTTGCAAACCGGTTGGACCAGAAGGGCCGTTTACCTCAAAGGGCGTATTGAGGGTTGTGATGTGACGTTTAACTTTTTCCTCGTTTAAAACATTAAATATAGAATTGGCGTTTAATGTTTCCATCACCCTATTTGAAGCATAAATGTTAAAAGCGTGACCTTCTCGCAAGCACAAGAGGCCGGTTACATGATCTACATCACCATTGGTTAAAATAACAGCTTGAATAGGGCTGTTGCGGACTGGGCCATCTTCATGTGGGTGGAGTTCTTTGGTATCGAATATTTGTTGGCGAATGTCTGGAGAGGCGTTTAAGAGCACCCAATCTTTTTCATTTGTGCTAATGGCAATGGATGATTGGCTTCTCGGCGCTACGAATTGGTGGCCATTGCGTGCGTCTTTTGAATTGGATGCATTGCAGTTCCATTGTGGCAAGCCGCCGCCTGCGCCTGATCCCAGAACTTTTATTTTCATTCTTGCTGTTTCCCCTTAATGTTTTTTTTAATTGGCCCTTGTGCTTGCTCTTTTTTAATGGGCTTTATTTTTATAAAATTTATTATTGCAAACGATGCTGTAGAGGTTTTTTGATTGCAATGATAAAAGTCAAACCGCTTGGTGTTTATTTAAAAATTTGGTTTTGTTTTTATCTTTAAACTCTAGTGAGCATCACTTTTTTTATAGGTTCCTGGTTCGAAGGTTTTTTTAAAAAAAACGGTGATGAAAAAAATGTTCCATCACCGTTCGGTTAGACATGTGTCGTCAAACTGAATAGAAACGTCCTACGCACGGTCCAATTCAGCTGGCATATAGCTCGTTACTTCCATGCCTGTTTCAGTTTCTGAAACTTCAGGTGTGTTCCAATCTTTCATGTCTGTCTCCTTGAAACGTTAGAGTTTCTGTTATTTTTAAGCAAGTCGGGAGAAATAATTGCACCCGCCTTACTGGTTACAAATGTAACCAATTGTGCTGTCCAGCACTAATCATAAATATAAATAGGGTGGCCAGCAGAATCTTATTATCTAGGAAAATTTGGCATAAATCATGAGAAAATTATGATAAAATGATGAAAAAGTCGTAATTTTATGAGATTTTTTTGTAATATTTGGGGTGGACCAACAATTTATTTTGTGATTGCTTCGTCATACTTATTTGCAAATGAGTGTTTAATAAAATTTACCTCTACAGTACAATTCGTTGTGATTGACACTATAAAATGTTCTTGCCCCTTTTTTGACTCACACTTTTTACGCTCCTTGTTACATTTAACTATTGAATTGATTTTTTTAAACTTCTGTTTGCAGTTTAGTGATAAGCGTATTATGCGTGGTAAAGCCTAGCTGGTTATTTTTGTGTTTGTTTCAGTTCTTGAACCTTCAGCTGTGTTCCAATTTTTCATAGTTTTTTGCCAATCCCTAAAATTTAGCGTTTCACTTAAGTGGAACAAAAAAGTTTCTATAGGGCATCCAGCGACCTTAGGGAGCAATTTAGCTATAGAGTTATAAATTTTGCGATTAAAAAGGTCGTTTTTTATACTTTAACAGGCGCTTTGGCGTATCAGATATTTGTTGAGATGAGTTTTTGGCGGGAAATGGCGCTAGCAGCTACAAGGCCTTATCCGCCTGCAACAGGGGGCCAGATTGCTAAGGTATCTCCATCATTTAATATTTTTGCTTCAGCGGCCAGTAACGGTGTATAGTTGCCGTTAATGAGTATTAGGTGGCAGTTTTCTTTGGGCACCTGATATTGATTTAGAATATCCATTACCGATGTGCCTTCAGCGACTTTTAAATGAATTTCATTCTTTTTGGCAGTTTCTGGTAAGCAGTGACTTAGTGTTGCATATAATTTTAAAGTGATATCCATGGACGATCATGCTCCATCAAGACATATCTAATTTGGTCATTCTAATCTGGCGATGCATAGAACTCAATGCCTCAATTGGTTACATAAAAATAGCAAGCCTGTTTTTGGCTTGCTAGTTTAAGTTTTTGAACAAGAATTTGCTTTTGTGTTTTTAACTTAGAACTCTAATCCTAAGTTCCATTTGAAGGTAATATCAGCTGTTTCATCAGTTGTGCCGAATAAAACACCTAATTGAGCTTCAAACTCCATGCCTTCCTCTTCGTCATCATCATCACCATCATCATCTTTTACTGAATGACGCTCATGGCGATTGCCTAATTCGCGTTCATAGTAGATGACAGGCCCAACCATGTGTGTGTCTTCATCATCGCCTTCATCGGGACTGATGCTTTGGCCATAACCTTCAACACCCAGACCGAAGCTTTCGTTTAATTGATAGCTGATGCGGTAGGCATATTCGATGCCATCAAATTTATTTTCGGCTTCTTCAGAGTCGATATCTGTGACATAGAAAAGGTTGCCACGAATTAGCCAGTTGTTAAAGTGCTGTTCTGCAATAGCACCGATGGCGAAGGTGGATACATCTTCTTCATCAGGTTCTTCATCGGGAGCAAATTCTTTAGAAAGGCGGGTGAAAAGAGCAAGCCCCGTTCCCCCTTGTTCAGGGTCAACAATTTCGATGGTGGCTGCGATTTCAACTTCAGAAAAATCAAAATCTCTCTCGCCTTCTTCTTCTTCAAAGCCAACGCCCAGGGCCAGTTTTAGCCAATCATTGATGCCTAATTCAGCCTCTATTTCATGCTCATGTTCATAAACGCCTTCACTGTTTTCATCAGTATAAGATCCTTCATAAACGAGTTCAGCATCACCCTTTTCAACACCAGCTTCTTCAACTTCCAAAGCTTTGGCTGGAAAACTCCAAAGAAGCATGGCTATAAGTGCGGCTGTTAATTTACATGCTTTACTTAACATAAATAGTCCCCAAAAAATAATTTGTTCGAAATATTGTTGTTTTGGCATCTGTTAAGCTGCTTTTGCTCGTTGAGCTTAAAGTGATGCTAACTCCCCAGTTAATATTGAATGAGGTTCAACAATCTTTTTTCATTTAATTAAAAAAAGGCAACTTTGAAAACACCAAAAAGTTTATTTGGTTTATTTTGCCAACTCGATTGAGGATGGGTGATATATTGTCAACAGTATATGATAGAATTATTATAGAACTATGATAAAGGCATCGGGTGATACCGTTTCAATATGCTATATCCATAACGGATTGATAGTTTTTAACTTTCAAGAAAACGCCTCTAAAAACCTGTGAAATTGGGTTTTAGAGGCGTTTTAGACGATTACCAATTATTGTTGGTCGTGCCTGGGACGATTTTTTTACATGGTGTAGGCTATCAAACAACCCCTTGTGCCACAGCAACATAAGCTTCTGGCAAACGTTCTGGGGCTTTCATGAGTTTGTCTTTCCATTCTCCAAGATCCAGTTTGGTTTGAATGAGGCCGCGAAGAATGCCGACATGTTCCGTTAGGCCAACTGCTTGGCCCCCAACGAGAGTGTTGCCATCAAATTCAAGGCGTAAATAGCGGTTGTTTTCTTTGTCTACCATACGAGCGCTATCACCACCTTCAACACCCATCCAAAGACCGAAGGAGGCGGTGATAAGCCCCATTGATTCCAGAACGTTCATATTCAGGCTGCCTTCATGGGGGGTGGCTTTGCCTGCCATGTTTTGGGCGGCAATGCGCCCATGCTCAACTGCTACCGGCTGAATTGCTAGCATTTCGGCCTTTTGGGTGGAAAAGTCTGTGGCTTGGCAAACATCACCTGCGGCATAAACATCGGGCACGCTGGTGCGCATGTATTGGTCAACCAAAATGCCGTGTTCTATTTGCACACCGGAAGAGGCTAAAAAACCAATGTTGGGCTGTACGCCGGCGGCCACCACTAAGAGCTTCGCATCTAGCGTTTCGCCCCCTTTGGTGTGAACGCTCAAACCTACTGGTCCGTCTGTCACTTCAGAGATCATGGTGCTGGTGAGCACGCGCACGCCTTTGCTTTCGCACCATTCTTGCAGCATGATACCAGCTGTCTCATCGAGCATGCGGGGGACCATGCGGTCACCCATTTCAACTACAGTTAGGTTCACCCCTTTCAAGGCTAAAGATTCTAAAATGATGGAGCCTATAAAGCCTGCACCCATGAGGACCACCGGTTCTCCTTCTTTTGCTAGGCGGGTGATATGGCGGGCGTCTTCTAATGTCCAACAATTATGGACAGCGTCTTTATCAAGACCTGCTATTGGAGGGGCAATTGGACTGGCGCCGGTTGCAATTAAGAGTTTATCAAAAGCAACTTCAGAGCCGTCTTCTAATTTGAGGCGTTTGGATTTCCCGTGCAGGCTGGTGGCT
>JANQQH010000117.1 GCA_028285025.1 Hyphomicrobiaceae bacterium
GAACATGCCAATAAGGCGATGATGGCGCATATGGTAAGCCAAATCATTGGTTTGACCTCTTTGGTGTTAGCGTGTTGTTGTTCGTAAAACGGGTATCCACTTTAACGTGGGCACGTTCTAATTTACAAATTTTGCTCTAAAAAACGTTTAAGTGTTTGCGGTTTAATATCGCGGCTTACAAACGCTTCTCCAATGGCTTTTGCAAGAATAAATACCAGCTGTGAGCGTTCAACCTTTTTATCCTGGGCCATTTTTTCCATTAAGGCGTCAAGCGTGATGATTTGCGCGGCATCAGGAATGTCTTGTATTTTTGTGGGCAATTGGGCGTCTTGAAAATGAGATTGGACCCGGTTGGCCAGCCCTTGGTCACACAAATTCAGTTGTTGGGAAAATTCAAAAGCCAAAACCATACCAATGGCGATGGCTTCTCCGTGTAACAGTTTGTCGCCATAGCCTGTCAAAGCTTCAAAAGCATGGCCAAAGGTGTGGCCCAGATTGAGCAAGGCGCGCAGCCCATGTTCTTTTTCATCTTCACTTACAATGGCAGCTTTCATCATGCAGGAGGTTTTTATGGCATGGATAAGTGCTTCAGGATTTAGATCGTAAATTTTAGCCCGGTTGTCTTCCAGCCAGTGGAAAAAGTCAGCATCTCTTATCAGCCCGTATTTAACCACTTCGGCATACCCAGCGTGAAATTGGCGCGGTTCTAAGGTTTTTAAAACATCAATGTCGCATAGGACCAAAATCGGTTGGTGAAAGGCGCCAATGAGGTTTTTACCATATTGGCTATTAATGCCGGTTTTGCCGCCAACAGAGCTGTCAACTTGGGCGAGCAAGCTGGTGGGAATTTGAATAAAATCAACCCCGCGGCGCAAAATGCTGGCAGCAAATCCGGTTAAATCTCCAATTACGCCGCCGCCAAGGGCAATCACCAGGTCACCGCGCTCAATTTTTTGCTCGAGTAGGTTTTCCACTAGAGCTGATAATTGGTCAAAGGATTTGGTTTGCTCGCCTGGTTTTAAAGTGATGGCTTTGTTTTTAATGCCCGCTGTTTCAAGTGAGGTTTGCAAAGGGGCAAGATGGTGCCTGGCAACATTCTCATCGGTGACAATGGAGCATTTAACACCTGGGCGTAACTGCTCAATGATAGGACCTGCTTGGTCAAGTAAATCATTGCCTATACATATATCGTATGAGCGCTCGCCAAGAGCAACTGTGATTGTCTCTGGTTCTTTCAAAGCTTGCTTGCTCATGTGCTCAGATGCCATTTAATTAAAAATACCTTATGAAAATAAAATGATGAAACTGTTTTAGTTGGTTTGTGCCAGAGCTTCAATGATTTCGTTCACAATCACTTCATGGGGCACGTTGCGGCTTTCAATTGTGATGTTGGCCTGGGCATAAATGGGGTAGCGATCATCCATTAATTTTTGCATCACCGCGCGGGGGTCTTGGGTTTTGAGCAAAGGGCGATGGTCGCGCCGGCCCACGCGCTCCATGAGCACATCTAAGTCAGCTTTGAGCCAAACTGAAATGGCTTGAGATAGAATAAGCTGGCGGGTGGTTTGACTGATAAAGGCGCCGCCCCCTGTTGCCAGTATGCAAGGGCCTTCGATTAGTAAGCGCTCGATAACCTTTTCTTCCCGGTCTCGAAAATAGGGTTCGCCGTCTTCTTGGAAAATATCGGAAATTGTTTTGCCGGCGGCTGCTTCAATTTCATTATCAGCGTCCAGAAAAGGTAAGTCTAATTTGGTTGCGATACGGCGCCCGATGGCTGATTTGCCTGCCCCCATAAGCCCGACAAAAACCAATGATTTTGAGGATAAGGCCTGTTTAGCAAGTTGATCAAGGGCGGTTGATGGATCTTGTTGTTTCATATGGGTTGCATCATATTTTTTAGTTTGGATTTCATTGCCGCACAGTTTAGCTTGTTGACCAGTATTTCTTTTCATGGGTGTTGGTGTTGTTAGAGTTCACCATGTCATGTTAGGTTGCTTTGAGCAAATATTTGTTTTCCTTAAAATCTTGACTTTTAAGTTGTTTGGAGCTGATTTTTAATCGTAAAGAACAAATAATGGGGAACAAAGGTAAAAGTGAGGATGTGGGGTTAAGTTTCCCGTCAATTTACGTTTGCTGTGCGGGGTTAATATTGGAGTAGGTATGCCTAGTCTGGTGCGGTTTTTAACCATACTATTTTGGATTTTTTCGGTTTCAATGCTCAGTTTTTTTGTGCTTGCGACTGTTTTTGAGCCTGCTCAACGTGAATATAATCATGAAATTTTAGGGCTTACTTTAGAAAAATAGCCCCTTTAGAAAAGATATGCTGCCAATTTCAGAATTTCTTGCCATGCTCAGTGCGGAACGCGGGGCCAGTGCGAATACGCTGGAGGCATATGAGCGCGATTTGTCGCGCTTTCAAACTTATATTGAGGGTAAAAAGTCTACCCTAATAGAGGCTAATTCTGAAGATATCAGGCTTTATTTGGGGCATCTTAATGAATTGGGGTTGTCTGGGTCTTCGCGGGCGCGGCATTTATCGGCTTTGCGCCAGTTTTACCGGTTTTTATTGGCTGAAGGGGTGATTGAAGAGGACCCTGGGGCTCATATTGCGTCTCCTAAACAGGGGCGGCCGCTGCCTAAGCTGTTAAATGTGAAAGAGGTTGAGGCACTATTACAACAAGCCAAACGGGAGGTGGAGGTCTGCTCTGGACATGCCTTATTTCAAGCCAAACGGCTCTATTGTTTGTTAGAAGTGCTTTATGCCACCGGTTTGCGGGTCACAGAGCTTGTGAGCCTGCCTTATGCGGTTTTAAGCAGTGATGAGCGGATGTTTATGATTAAGGGCAAGGGGGGGCGCGAACGGTTGGTGCCGCTTAACCGTTCTGCCAAACAAGCTTTAGAGGGGTATCTTGGCGCGTTAAAAGAACGGCTAGAGGGGCAAACTGAAGGACCTTCAGCTCCAGCGTTAAAGCAACAAAAATGGCTGTTCCCTTCAAACAGCAAACAAGGTCATTTAACCCGTCAAAGGTTTGCTCAAGAGCTTAAAGCTTTGAGCGAGCGGGCTGGGTTAAATGCGCGCCAAATTTCGCCGCATGTTCTCAGACATGCTTTTGCCAGCCATTTATTAGACCGCGGGGCAGATTTGCGTGCCGTACAACAACTTTTAGGCCATGCGGATATTTCGACAACGGAAATTTATACCCATGTTTTAGAAGAACGGCTTAAGTTCTTGTTAAATGCACATCACCCGTTGGCAAATGAGAAAAAAACCTATAAAAAGCTTTAGGCCTTAGAAAAAGCAGTTAATTAATGTGTCTAAAGCCTTGTTAACCCATTCATAAACGGATTTTTAAACCGGCTTGACACTTGTTGCTCGTCAAGTTCAAGTGGGATGTTGATGAAAATAAGACTTTAAATTTCAATCAGAATGACCAAATTTAGAGTAAGAGTACAGTTTGAGCAAAAGGGGTGTTCATGCGCACTTATCTTGATTTTGAAAAAAAGATAGCTGAATTAGAAAGCAAGGTTTCAGAACTAAAGAGCATTGCTAGCGAACAGTCTGATGAAGATGGAGGCAGCACAGTTTCTATCGATGATGAAATTTCTACCCTGCAGCAAAAGGCTGAAAAAGCGCTTGAAGAGACATATGATAACCTGACTGCTTGGCAAAAATGCCAGGTGGCACGCCATCCTGAACGCCCGCATTGCTTGGCCTATGTTGAGGCTTTAATAAC
>JANQQH010000160.1 GCA_028285025.1 Hyphomicrobiaceae bacterium
AGATGTTGCCCTGATCCGCCGCTTACCAACACACCCTCACATGTTAAAGTCACGCGCCTTTACCAGCCCCAGCCGCTACAAACAAGACGGCTACATCAAAAGAGGCCTGCGCAATCTATCATGTTTGGCCCGCTATTACTGCGGCCATCCCCCAGAACAAATCAAGGAATGGTATGAAACGCCCACAAAATAATCTGGTGCTGATGGTCAAAACCCCAAAAATGGGACACGTTAAAACCCGCCTGGCAAAAGACATCGGCCCGCTTGCCGCCACACAATTTTATCGCTTTACCGCCCATCGTCTCATCGTCAGGCTGAGCCAAGACCCCCGCTGGAAAACCTTTATAGCCATTGCCCCTGATGCGAACCAAAACCATTGGCCTTGGCCCAAAACAGCCCAAAAAGAACCTCAAGGCTCTGGCAATCTAGGGCACCGCATGCAACGGGTATTTAACCGCCATGCCCACAACCCCACTCTCATCATAGGCACAGACATCCCCACCATCACGCCAACACACATCAACCAAGCCTTTAACAGCCTAGGCAATGCTCCTGTTGTACTAGGCCCATCAGGCGATGGCGGCTATTGGTGCATTGGCCAAAAAAACACATCTAAAACATACTCTCCATTTAACAATGTACGCTGGTCCTCACCCCATACCTTGCAAGATACCTTAAACAACCTACCAGCCAAGTCTTACAACCTTACAAGCACATTAAAAGACATCGATGAAGGAGACGATTTTGCGTACTACCAAACAAGCCAAAAAGGCCGCTGGATCTAAAAAATCTGGGCGTTACCAGTATTTTTAAAAAATTCAGTGCAAATAAAAAAGCTAGAGAAAAAAATAAATATTGCAAAACTACATAAAAAAGACTTTAGCTTCATTTAATAACAAGCTAAAAACCATAACTAGGTTTTATGTATTGGAAGTTTTATAAAACAAACAACTTCACGCTCATAGTAAGCTATAATGAACCAACCTCGACCTTTTTAATCACTAATGATCTTGTATGAACACCACCAAATATCAAAAACCACGTAAATCTCAAGTTAGTCTTGCCTTCAAGAAATGTCGCAACGCATTTGTAAGCGTTGGGCTCTTTAGCATGTTTATCAACTTACTTATGCTCACCGGCCCGCTTTTCATGTTACAAGTGTATGACCGCGTCCTTGCCAGCAAAAGCCAGTCCACACTAACTGCCCTGCTGATATTGGTTACCGCTCTATTTATCTTCTTAGGATTGCTTGAATTAATCCGAACCCGAATTCTAGCCCGCATCTCAGATCAATTCAGCCAAGATTTACGAGAAGTCACCTTTAAAGCCACGCTTGACCATTCGGTGAAACAAACCGCCAGCGTCGGCACACAGCCCATTCGCGATTTAGAACAAATCAAACAATTTATTGCCAGCCCCGGCCCAACCGCTCTGTTTGACTTACCCTGGACCCCGCTTTATATCGCCGTAAACTTTTTACTACACCCGGTGCTTGGCATATTTTCCCTGTGCGCAACTGTCTTTCTCATCATCATCTCTATTATCAATGAAGTGTTAAGCAAACCACGCATTGAAGAGAGCATGAACAAAACCCAGCGCACCCAAATCACCGCTGAGGAAGCACGTCACAACGCAGAAACCCTAACCGCCATGGGCATGCAAACCAACGTCGCCCATCGCTGGCAGGAAATGCAAGAAGATGCTGGCATAGCCCAAAGGGCCCTTTCCAATATTGCCAGCCTCTTCCAGTCACTCTCCAAATCCTCTCGGCTTTTATTACAAAGCTGTGTGCTCGCCCTTGGCGCCCTATTGGTCATTGAAGAGCAAATCTCCCCCGGTGCCATGATCGCCGCTTCCATCATCCTAACGCGCGCTCTTGCACCCATTGATCAGTCAATTAGTCAATGGCGAAATTTCCTTGGTGCACGCAAAGCTTATAAAAGGCTAAAACTTATCCTAAACCACAGCCAAACTGACAAAGACCAAATGCCGCTGCCTGAACCACAAGGGGTTA
>JANQQH010000150.1 GCA_028285025.1 Hyphomicrobiaceae bacterium
TACCCATTGCTTCGGGAGCTGGCGCTTCCATTTCAGCCCTTGGAGGCTCAGAAGACGTTTCATCCCCCGGGCTACACGCCGCAACCAGCACCGCACACATTAATGAAAAGCCAACAGACCAGAACTTTGCCATCACAAACATCTCTCCATCAATAAAATCCCCCAACCAATGAGAGCTTTTTACAAATATATGATGTTAGTGAACAAGGAAAAAGTGAAATTTATTTGTCTGTTGAAGGTCAAGCGCAAAATTTCAAAACAAAATTTGATAAAACAAAAAAGACATAGCTCAACAAAACTATAATCTTTATCATCTAAATAGCTTTTTTATATGAAGAAAACACCATCAGATGATACATCATTGTCTTGCCAACGTACAAAATAAAAGTTTAAGAGGTATCCATTAGTTCAACATGCTAGCACCGAGAATCGGCCCAGTAGCCCCAACTTGTAACAAAAATACACTATGCTCACCTGCAGACAACTTAACTTTAGGCTGTTTAATCCTAAAGCTCTTGTTGGAAGGTTCAACGGTTGCAATTTTTGTGGCCCCAAGCACAATGTTATGGTAGGCCAATTTACGCCCCCCATTTTCACCGCGTCTGACGTTCACAACCCCAACGTCTTTAACCCGTAACATCCATAAAACAAGCGGTTCCTCTTGCCCCTTTAAAGGACCTTCAATTTCCACACGCAAGTCACCGTTGCTTTCGACCACAGACAAGCCAATAAATTTGTCAGCTAAGAATTTATAAGTCTGCTTAAGTTGTTTATCAATCAAAGCTTTATGTGCCCCATTTACATGAGCAACCCCATTGATCACAGCTTGAGGTGTATAAACAGCCCCATCACGACGTGTGCGCGCATAATCACGTTGCCGCTTGCTATGCTCTGGCCGGCCATAGGTATCTTTCCAACCAAGATAATCCCAATAATCAACCGAATAGGAAAGAGCAATCACGTCACTCCGGCCAGTATAGCTCTTCAAAACCAAATCAGCTGGTGGACAAGACGAACACCCTTGTGAGGTAAAAAGTTCAACAACACCTATATGAGGAATTTCATTATCGTCTGCCGCATGTAAACTATAAATGGGCATCAAGGCACAAAGGCAAAAAACACCAATTGTGACTTTTTGAACAATAGATCGTATCCACATCCATTTGGTCTCCTGCAAATTCAACATACGCCTTTATTATAGAGCTGTTTTCTAAAAGTGCATTTCAATTAGACTCACTTTTTCTTGACCAAGGCTTTTTGAATAAAAACGAACTTTTAACCAAAACAAAAAAACAGGCGCCCAGAGAAACTCCGGAGCGCCTCCAAGAATTCATAAAAGCAAAAAAGGTTAGCTTTTCACCTATGCTGCAAGATTACGCAACACATAGTGTAAAATGCCGCCATTACGATAATAAGACAGCTCATCTTCAGTATCAATCCGACAAAGCAAAGAAACATCTTTAGAAGACCCGTCAACAAATTGAACATGTGCGGTTAACTGACAACGCGGGGAAAGCATCTCTAGCCCACTAATATCCACCTGCTCAGCCCCTGTTATGCCCAGTTTACGCCAATCTTGTTCCTCATCAGCAAATTGCAACGGCAACACGCCCATGCCAATCAAGTTAGATCGGTGGATCCGCTCAAAACTGGTCGCAACAACAGCCCGCACGCCGAGCAAAGTTGTGCCCTTTGCCGCCCAGTCGCGACTAGAGCCGGTACCATACTCCTTGCCAGCAAACACAACCAACGGCACATCTTCTTGCTTATAGCGCATCGCCGCCTCATAAATGGACAGCTCATCCCCGCTTGGATAATGCACTGTGACCCCACCTTCAATCCCTGGCACCATTTGGTTTTTAATCCGAATATTGGCAAATGTACCACGCATCATCACTTCATGGTTGCCGCGCCGCGAACCGTAAGAGTTAAACTCTTGCACAGGCACTTGGTGTTCACTTAAATAATGTCCAGCCGGCCCATCCGTTTTGATCACGCCTGCCGGTGAGATATGATCGGTGGTAATAGAGTCTTCAAACAACCCTAAAATACGAGCCCCTATAATATCGGTGACCTGCCCAGGTTCCATAGAAAGCCCCTCAAAATAAGGCGGGTTCTGCACATAGGTCGAAGTACCATCCCATGTATAGGTCAGGCTTTGCTTGCCCCCAATGGCTTGCCATTGCTCATCGCCCTTAAACACATCCCCATACCGGCTTGCAAACATTTCAGGTGTCACATGTGAGCGAATAAGATCGGCAATTTCTTGATTAGAGGGCCAAATATCTTTTAGATAAACCGGCTCTCCATCTTTATCTTGCCCCAAAGGCTCGCTTGTCAGATCAACTTGTAAAGACCCGGCCAATGCATAAGCCACCACCAGTGGCGGCGAGGCTAAAAAATTCGCCTTAATATCAGGCCCGATCCGCCCTTCAAAATTCCGGTTGCCAGACAGCACAGAACAAGAGACCAAGTCGTGGCTATGAATGGCCTCTGCCAATTCTGCCGGCAGCGGCCCTGAGTTACCAATACACGTGGTACAACCATAGCCCACAAGGGTAAAGCCAAGCGCATCCAAATCATCCTGCAGCCCAGCCCCTTGCAAATAGTCAGTCACAACCTGGCTGCCAGGCGCCAAAGAGGTTTTCACCCAAGGTTTAACTTCAAGCCCCTTCTCACGTGCCTTTTTGGCCAATAAGCCAGCTGCCATCAGCACAGATGGATTAGACGTATTGGTGCAAGAGGTAATCGCCGCAATCATCACATCGCCATGCCCCAGATCATGATCACGTCCTTCAACAGGCACCCGTTTTTCAATCTCATCAAGCTTATTATATTCTGTGCCCAAAATCGTATCAAAAGTCGCCTTGGCTTCTTTCAGATTAATACGGTCTTGGGGCCGTTTTGGCCCAGAAATGGCTGGCTCAACCGAAGCAATGTCCAATTCCAAGGTATCTGTAAACACCGGATCAGCACTGTCAGATGTACGGAACATGCCTTGCGCCTTGGCATAAGCTTCAACCAAAGCCACCCTGTCATCTTCGCGCCCCGTGGCCCGCAAATAGTTCAACGTATCATCATCAACAGGAAAGAACCCACATGTCGCCCCATATTCTGGCGCCATATTGGCAATGGTTGCTTGATCTTCCAGCGAAAGGTTGTCGAGCCCAGGCCCATAAAACTCAACAAACTTACCAACCACACCCTTTTGCCGCAGCATTTCAACCACGCGCAAGACAAGGTCTGTTGCCGTCACCCCTTCGCCCATAGCCCCTTCAAGCTTAAAGCCAATCACTTCCGGGATCAGCATAGAAATCGGCTGGCCAAGCATGGCTGCTTCCGCTTCAATGCCGCCAACACCCCAACCTAGCACAGAAAGCCCGTTAACCATCGTGGTATGACTATCGGTACCAACAAGCGTATCAGGAAACGCTTGGATCACCCCATCAATCTCTTTGGTCCACACTGTTTGCGCTAAATACTCCAGGTTCACCTGATGGCAAATGCCGGTTCCTGGTGGCACCACACGGAAATTATCAAACGCTTGCGAGCCCCAGCGCAAAAATTCATAGCGCTCTTTATTGCGCTCATATTCGCGGTTAACATTACGCTCAAAACTGTCAAACTGGCCAAAATAATCCACCATCAC
>JANQQH010000162.1 GCA_028285025.1 Hyphomicrobiaceae bacterium
ATCGCGCTTAAAGCCAATATTTTTTGCTGTAATTAACATAAAACCATCTTAATCGGCCTGCTGGCAAAAACGGCACAATCCCTTAATCTCCAATTGCCCGTGCGTACTGTGAAAATCTACATGCTTGGCAAATCGCTCGATTAAAGGAGCAAGCGAGGCCCCATCCCCTTCACCAATTGTCCCACACTCATCACAAACAAGAAACACCAACGGATGGTTTGAGCAGCAAGCTTGATCAGTTTCCAAAGGACGCTGGCAGGCAAAATAAGAATTCGTGCTCTCAAGCCGATGAATAAGCCCGGCTTGCCGCAAAAAATCGAGGCAGCGATAAACAGAAATCGGTGAAAGTTTGCGCCCTTGTGCGGCAAAATTATCCAAAATCTGATAGGCTCCAATCGACTTATGACTGGCGGCCACTTCACACAAAACATCACGGCGCAAACGAGTAAACCGCAAACCTTCCCGGTTGCAATAGTGCTCAGCAAACTCAATTAAGGTTTTGGAGCAATGAGCATGATCATGATCAGCATGAGGAAAAATAGCGTTGGACATTGTAAAGCCTTCAAAGTAAAGCCTTTCATTTACAAATGTAATATTATCACACGGTATGATCTGCGTAAATACGGATGCAACATTAAAAAAACTGAGCAAAAAGAAAAAACTGTCATCTGAAAAAAATTCAGTAATATTAAAACAAACGCGAATCATATGTCTTAAAAAGTGAAAAACAATGCCATCCAGAATAGAAATCATCCAAGATGACATTTTAAACTTGCCTGTGCAGGCCATCGTTCTGCCCTCAACCCCAACATTAAAGCCTGAAACCGCTGAACAACAAGCAATATACGCCCAAGCAGGGCCTAAATTGGCGCAAGAATGCGCCCATGTTGCCTCATGCCCAATTGGCCAAGCCCGGATAACCAGAGGCTATGATTTAGGGGCCAATTTCATCATTCATGCTGTCGGCCCCGTTTGGGGCGGCGGAGAGGCTGACGAAGATCAACAATTGGCCAGCTGTTACAGCCAAATTTTTGAACTGGTTAAAAGTTTCGAGATTGCCTCTATCGCAATTCCCCCAATCTCCACAGATGAAAAAGGGTTTCCCCCCCAGCGAGCAGCGCATATAGCGATGAAAGAACTAATTTCTCACTTAAAAGAGAACCCCAATATTGGCCGCATTATTTTATGCTGCGACGATGAAGCAAGCATTCAAACCTATGAAGCCGCCTTCGATAAATGCACAAGCTAACACAATAACAATGAGATAAAACACATGGATCAAACATCTCATGAAACGCTCGAGCAATTAACAGTCGGCTGGCGTGAATGGGTTAAGTTACCCCAATTGGGGCTAGAAGCCATACATGCAAAAATTGATACGGGCGCCAAAACGTCAGCCCTTGATGCACAAGACATCGAAACCTTTGGTCCCATCGATCGCCCAAAGGTGCGTTTTGGCGTCAAACCCATTGATGGCAATGATGATGTCATCATCTATTGTACCGCCCCTATTATAGACAAGCGCTACGTCACCAGCTCTAACGGAGAAACAGAGTTTCGCACCATTATTGAAACCAAACTGGGTATAGGCGAACAAACCTGGCCAATAGAAGTCTCGCTAACCAACAGAAAAAATTTAGCTCACAGAATGCTCTTGGGCCGCAGCGCCATGGACGCGGCCAATTTGGTGGTCGAGCCCAGTGAAGACTATTTGCTTCAGCTTTTATCCTTTGATGTTTACAAAAATGTAAAAACCCAAAGCCCCGTTGCCCGCGCGTTGCGCATCGCGTTGTTGACAATGGAACCAGACAATTATTCCAACGGCCAGTTGATCAATGTGGCTCAAGAACGTGATCATGTGATTGAACCGATTGAAACCACAAGTTGCTATATGAACATCAATTCCATCACCAGCGGCTTGCATTATAATGGCGAACAATTGCCCCGTTTTGATGCCATCATACCGCGCATTGGCACGCAGATTACAGCTTACGGCACCTCGATCGTGCGCCAATTTGAAATGACTGGGGCTTATTGTTTAAACACAGGCCATTCTATTTCATCCTCTCGCGATAAATTACAAGCCCACCAGGTGATGGCCCGCCATGGCTTACCCATGCCCATCACTGCTTTTGCCAGTTCACCAAAAAACACAGAAGATTTAATCAAGCTTGTAGGCGGCGCGCCTCTGGTTGTAAAATTATTGAGAAGCACCCAAGGCAAAGGGGTTGTCTTGGCTGAAACCAAAAAGGCTGCCGAATCGGTAATTGATGCCTTTCGCGGCATTGATGCTGACTTTCTGGTGCAAGAATTTATTGCTGAATCAGACGGATCAGACATACGGTGTTTGGTGTTGGGCAATAAGGTGATTGCCACCATGCAACGGCGGGCCGAACCAGGTGAATTTCGCGCTAACATTCACCAAGGCGGGTCCGCCAACAGTGTCAAAATCACCAAGCTAGAACGCCAGATCGCTGTAAAAGCAGCCAAATCTTTTGGTCTCACTCTGGCCGGGGTTGATATTCTGCGCTCCAACAAAGGCCCACTTTTATTGGAGGTAAACTCGTCTCCTGGTCTTAAAGGCATTCAACAAGTAACAGATAAAAATCTAGGTGAGGAAATAATTAAACATATTGAAAGCAAAGTTTTTCGCCCAGCAAAAAGATCGGTGGCGAAATAGACATGTTTAAAAACTCTTAAAAACAAGACAAATATTGGCACATTTTTTTAAAGAAAAAACTGCTTCCAACCGAAATTGGTAACGTCATATTAATCTGAAACAGTCAGTCTTTGGGTTCGTGTGATTTCTTGTGATTTTGTTTTGGATAGTAATCTTATGCTTCTTAAATTCCCAACCAGTGTTGACGCCCATATTCATGCCATTGGCACACTTTTGGACCAAACAACCAAAAACCCCCATCATGAGCAAACCATGGCATGCCAAAAAGTCTCCAACGGGTTCCCAGAAGAAGCTCGCCCTTTATGTGAATTAGATGGTGTTGTCGGCGCCCATGATATTGCCGGATTATTGACCAAACAGGCGACAACAGATGGCGCTATTTGCGTTCGCGCCACCAACCCCTTTTATGATCCCAGTGCCAACCCCAACCATTGTTGGATGGTCGTGAACCAGGTAAAATTAGTTGGTGATTTATCAGGCCCTATAAAGCAAGAAAATCTATTTGCCTCAAATTTTGTCATCAATGGTCGTTTATGGGAACGTCACGCTCCAGATTTAATCCCCACACTGAACACCGCGCCTTTTGAACAGCCAGATATCTTGATTGAAGGAAAAACCGGCTGCAAGATCGTTAATCCTGTTAAATTAGAGCCAAATCCAGTTGAAGACCTCACATTAAGCGATTTACCTCAAGGGGTTGGGATCATCTTGGGGGCCTTGGCCTCTGGCTATCCTGGCCAATTTGGCACTGAAAGTTTCGCCAATGTCGATGAATTCTTAGCCGCTATGCAATTTACCCTCAAATTACTGCCTGCCGCTTTGCGCCATACGATTTCCTTTGCCTACGGCTTTGCCCACCGCCAGCCAATTTGCGCCCTTCAGTATTTTGAAGACAGACAATTAAATTCAGGTGCGTTCATGAAACCGATTGCCGCCATTCCTCACGGCGCTGAAAGTTCAATGAAATGCCAACAAATTCGCGGCCTGTTTGCAGAACGGCTCAAAAATGCATACGCTCCGACACTCCATTTAAATGAACTGGATGAATTTGAAGATGATGATGAACTGTTTGAAGAAGAAGGCTTATTCGATGAGTTGACAGGTCTTGCCCGTGAAACCAGCGCCTCATTAGGACAAATTCTCAATGAACTCGGCCTGCATATTCGGGCAGATGAAAGTTTTTTAAAGCCAGAAACCCAAACGAAAAACGCAGCCCTGTTGGCATTTGACCAACTATTGCGCGGCCAAGACACCACCCCGCTCGTCTCTGGCCTTTATACCCTGTTTAGTGATTTTGATAGCGCTCCACACATTTACGAACAGTTGATTGAGGCAATAAACACCCATTTCAAGCCTCAAACCTTGCAACTTGCAAGTTCACTTGGGGCCGCTATTCGTGATGAGCCTTTTAACATCCAAGACCCAGAGTTTCTAACCCAAATCGAAGATTTGCTATGTCTGGCTAGCCGCTTGCCGATCGCAGAGCCCTTTCTTGAATACCGCTCGCGCATCATAGAAGGAGCCGCAGACGGGTTGCGCCAATATATGTCCCATCAACCCTTCTTAACGCCCAAACAACTGATAGCCCTTTCCGAATATGAGCAAGTCTCAGACATGGTCGCCTGCATTTTGGAAACCGGAGACTGGACCTTCACACAACGCTTAAATATCAGCTTCACAATTTTTGCCCTGTCGGGTGAAGGGTACATTCAAGACGCAGCCGCCCTTGCTCGCCGCTTACTACCACCAAGCGTTGTATCTCACCAATGGATTCACGCCCTAATTAATAGCCGCGCCCTGGTTGAAGGGTTTGAAACCTTAATTTTGCATCCTGATTATTTACCAGCAGAACAAGTGATCACAATCCTACACTCCATGACAGACCACCTGGCCCGAACAGGCCGCAAAGAAGTGGTCATAGAGCAGGTAACAAGACTAAGCCAAACTTTGCCCACTCAAGAAGCGGTCAATTTTTCATCCTCAGAGATTGAAATGCCAATAGAAGATGGCATGATGCTTAGATTACGCATGATGACCATTTTATCTGACGCCGCTGAACGCTTCCACGCCTCAGCCCAACACGCACGCCTTATTCTATCACGCTAAAAAGCCCAGACTTGGAGTATGCCTTAACTTCCATGGTAAGATTTTTGCATTTTAAAAGCGGTTGTCAAGGACGCGGAGCGCAAGTGAAATCCTTGACAACCGCTTTTAAAATGCCAAAGTCTAACCATGGAAGTTAAGGCACGGGCTAGCCACATATTCATAAACACGTTAAACAGAAAAATAAGAGCTGTATCTTGCCTCAATTATGGATTATTTGAGGCCCTATGGCTAAGCAGACAAAAGCACATATCAATTTAAAAGCCCCCGGGCAGTATGATTATCTCACCAGCGTCGCCTTTGAGCACGACCAGAGCGAGTGTTTGCGCCTGTCTGAGATCAGGGTGCGCCATACAAACGGCGAAAAACCCTTTAAACTGCCGCTTAACTTGCTCACTTGGTACACAGAACACGCCCCGGCCGGGCGCGAGATCACCCGTGATGACAACAATCAACAAAACCATGCCAATCTTTTTGTTGATCTGGCCAGTCTGCAAGACCAGCTGGAAACATTCTCGCTCAAAGCGCCCTTTTTGCTCGAAATTGATATCAGCGAGCTGGACCGTAATGATGACGCGCTGATTCGCAAAGACAATGGCCTGCTGGATGTGGTTGTTTATCTCTATCACGGCCCGAAGTCCAAATGCGCCCTCTCCCTTTCACATTTAGGGCAAGCCTCTGCCGAAAAGGCAGCAAAGCCAACCTATTTGTTCCCCGGCCATTGTGGCCCTGATGGCCGGTTTGATCTTGCTGAATGTGTATTAAGATCCAACGAAGGCCCGCTTGACCCGCGCTCGGACAAACGCGTGTTAATTGCAAACCTGACACTTGATGCGCCTTATCAAAATCTGCGCCCGAAACTGATCAAACACATCAAACTGTACAAAGACCAAGAGCGTGAACCTAACGATTACATTCGTGACATTCACCACTATGAAGAACGCTACCAAACCTACCCTTGGGATCAAAAAATGCCATTCCCTGACGGTGCTCATCTTTTTGGCCCGCTTTTGCCGCAATCTCCAAAGGAAAAGGCACGCGGCTTAACACTGTCACTAGCAGCGCCGACAACAGACCCCCTATGGCATGAGGTGAAAAAAAGCCAACAAGCAAATGGCGGCAAACCCATCACCGGCCAGCTAGACCTGATCCTGCCAGAGCCAGAAGAAAATGTGATCGCAACAATTCCCCTTGGCCTGAGTATGGACAAACACCCCTGGCTCATCATCACCAACGCCCAAGCACTAAGTGCACCGGTGCTTATTCCGTTGGATAAAGAAGAAAAAAAACAAGATTTAACATTGTCACTGCCAGCTCTAACAACAACATCTGCCAGCCAACTTTTGTCAATCCAATATTATGACAACCATGTGCAATCAGATGTTGTCCAACAAGCCTTAACAGTTGCTTTTAACCCGCATAATAAGGCCAATAACACCCATGTCATCAAACCAGAGGTGCTCGAGCTTGCTGACCAAAACCGCCAAATGGTGCTGTTAAACCCTGTGCCGGGTTCAAAACAAAAAACCAAAGCAGGCACAAAGCTAAAACTAAAATGCGTCTGGCCAGAAAGCCAAAAAGCAATCACCTATACATTGACCATAAATTGGCTCAAGACCGACCAAGCCCACGGCTTTGCCATTGATATTGGGTCAAAGGCGATTGCGATGGCCAAACAAAATGAGGGTAAGGTCAGCCCGATAAAATTAGGCGCTCATGCGCCTCGTCATTTTATCAGCCCCTATTGCTTGCCCTCCTCAGTTATGCTTTCAACCAGCCTCAATAAACAAGATGCTCAAGAGCCAACCATCAAAGATGAGAATTGGCGCGCCCAGACCTACCCTTTAAGCCTATCTTATTCGATCCCAGAATCATCATCACCGTTCGATCACCGGCTCACCACCTTGCAGCGCCATTACGACATAGGCATGCCGGGCAAAGAGGTGAGCAGTGATGCCCAAACGAATTTAAAGAACCTCTTTACCAGCAATAAAACACAAAAACCAATCGCCAAAGATGAATATTATATCGCGCGATATCAAGCTAAAGACAACCAATCAAGCCAAGATACGGGCCTTGTAAAAACCTTAGTCCCAAACCTGTTGTTGGCCGATTGTCTTTCAGAACTGATAAATTTTTACGGCACCTGTTTGCCGCGCATTCACGCTGATGAGCCTGCCACAGTGGAAGAAAAAAATGCTGCCGCTACGGTAAGGGAAGAGGGCACAACACTGGTGCTAACCCACCCAGACTATTTCACTGACACAGCCAAATATAATTATCGCCGCGCTGGCACAAAGGCCCTGGCCCACTATGAACAGGGCAGTTTTCATACTCTGGGAGAAACAGCAGAACTGTTAGGCTTAAAAAGCCAGCACCAAATTGGCAACAACGTTCACCTTATATCAGAATGCACAAGTGGAGCCTATCAAGCCCTGATGCAATTGGCAGAGCAAGACCAACCGGCCAGACCAAAAACAGTTGAACAAATCCATCTCGAGATTGGCAGCCGAACAGCCAGCATCAGTGCCTATAGAGGATGGATTGGGGAAACAAATGCTGTTTTAGAACGCCAATATGGCACCATCACGCTGCCTTTGGGTGGTCAAACCTTGGCAAATGCCCTGGCCAATGAAGTGGCAAAAATTCTAGAAGAGGCGTTGAATAGCGGAGCCCCAATCACTCTTGAAGCCCCACTTCCCTTATCTCAAGACCAGTTTCAAGCCGCACAAACCCCACAAAATGAAGCCGAGCAGCTCCAGTTTCAGTTCATCAAAAACTTAAACCAAGCCATTGTGGACAGTTCTGAAAATACAGGCCTGCAAATCTGTTTGGCCAAAAGCTCACCTGGCAATTGGCTCTTTTCCTTGGCTTCAACCATTGCCATAGACAACGCACCCATTACCCTTTGGCAAGGCTTGCGCGAGGAAAAAATCATCCTAACCAGCAATGAACAGAAAACCGAATGGGAACTGACATTACACTGCTCTTGTGAAAAGATGAGTGAAAAAGTCGGGCCGCTTTCAACCTACCTTGCCTTTCTGACACAATTTCTGCCCAACACCATTAGCAATTGTTTTCCTGACGATTCTAACGTTGATGAGCCGCTCATCTCCATAAGTGGTGGTACAGCTTTATTTACCCCCATCCAAGCGGAGATTGTAAAAACAGCTCAAAATTTAAAATGCCGTTTTTTGCCCGCACCAAAAAACTATGAACAAGCCAAATTAGCTGTAGCAAAAGGCGCATTAAATCTGGTTGCTAATCAATCTAAATCCCCCGTTCGTATAACCAATCCAAGTTTATTGCTGATCCCCTTATCGCAAGAGGGGGCCCCCCATAATGATCTTTCCAGCATGTCACAAATTAAAAACAAAGCCTTGATTGCAAACAACAGCGCCCGAGGTCTTATCCCAAAGGGGTGTCATTCTATACAAGTGGTTGAAACCATCCCCGGCCTGGCTCATTTAATGGTCCATACCCCCCAGGCCATAAGCTGCCGCCCTTACTTGGAAGACCTTGACACCGCCAACAAAACCCAATGGGCCATGGCAGAAAGCCAATGGCAATTTTGGCTGCAAGACTGCGCACAAACGATGCTCAACATGGGGGTTCCTGATACTGATCAGCCTATCCAATTGGAATGGCGCTACCAATCTCTACAAGAAAACGAAGCGCAACTTACGGTCGCCGATCACACTTATTGGATTAGCTCAGGTCTTACCCCATCAGATTAAAAAAGCGCCTGGGTTGTGCCTTAAATGCCAAAGTCTTAACCATGGGATTTAAGGCACGCAGCAAGTCTCACAAGGTGGTATTGTCGCACCGCGCAGTATATTTTCATTGAAAAAAGACCAATTTGCCTCAACGGAACCATAAATTCAGGTTATAAAGCTGGTTCTAAACTGTCAGCCTCAGCTATTTCGGGCTATAAATCGGGGGATTTTAAAAAAGAGTATGTCTTTGTTTCGTGCACCAGCAATGGTTTTTGGCGGGCTTATGCGCTCTGCACTCACCAATGAGCGCTTATTCCTCATGGGGCTGACCAGCCTTGCTCTTTCGCTCGCCTCTGGCTGGACCACCTTTGAAGGCATGACGAATTTCACCAAATCCCCTGTTTTGTGTTTTCTCATCACCTTTGGCGTGCAAGGCATTATGCTGGTCAGTGCCTGGATGATTGGCGAGGCCTTAATTGCATTAAAAGACAAAAGAGCAGGTAAAAACAACAATGCTGCCAGCCAAATTATCTCCCATGTATTTCACGGGCCGATCTCGGTTTTAAAAATCTGGCTGATATGGATGGTGTTTTTATTCTCCATGGCCATTTCAGTATTTTTCTCCTTTGATAGCTTGTTCAGCTCAATCTTTAGTGACGAAGAACGCAAACGCGCCGGTGAAATTCGCGCCCAAAGTGAAGTCGGCGCTGTTTTGTCAGATTTGAAACAGCGCGTTGAGCAACGAAAATTTGAAGCCATTGACACACTGATGGCCTCAGACGGGTGGAAAGCCTATAACACGCGGCTTGATGAGCTGGTCAAAATCGCCCGTTCGGCCCCAGAATTGGTCGAACAACAATTGCTCACCAAACTGCGCAACGAACAAGCTGAGATCGCCCGCCATCAAGAAACGTTGGCGCAAGCAAAGGGCCAAAAAGCCGCCCTGAAAACCCGCCAGACCAAAATAAGCCAAAACATCACCAGGCTAAAACAAGACCGCCCAGGCTTAAGCGCTGAGGTTAATGACCTGCGCCAAAAACTGCAGGCCAAACAACGCCTGATTGATGAGAAAAAAGCCCAAGCCTTAGAAGAGGCGCGCGGCATCGGCGCCACAGGCAGGGAAGGGGAAGGCCCGAAATTTCGCGCCATTAAAGAACAAGAGCGTCGCTTAATAGCCGAGGGTGACGTGCTAAAAACCCAAAAAGATTTAGCCACCACACGGCTCGAAACGCTAGACAATCAAATCGGCACCCTTTCAAGAGAGCTTGAACTGTTAAACGGCGAAGTTGCTAAAATTGAAGGTCAAGCAGCCGTTGCTCAAACCTTTATTGAAGCCCAAGCTAAGCGCCAAACTGAAACCGCCAGCAAAGAAAATTCAGCAACTGCCAGCATAGACAGTTTGGACAAAGCCAGAGATTTGTTTTCCCAACAGCCCAATGGGCAAACCTTTTTAAGCATTCAGCAAAACTGTACCAACTTGCACAATGCTCTATCTCAGGTCCCCAAAATAGCACCGAGAATTGAGGGCATCTCATGTGAACCAGGCGCAGGCGCGGCTACGGTTGCTGCACGCATTTTCACGCTGCAAGAAGCCCAAGCGGCCCAAACCCAAAAATGCGTTATCGGCAAAACCAAGGCCAGCAGACGCATAGACAATCTGCTAAAAGTGGGCCAACGATGCATTCAAAACTCAGGCTTGCCTGAGGATGATGCCAATCAATTACGCACAGTTCTCAACCGGGTTGATTTAAATCGGGATGACAAAGCCAAAAACTTTGTTGTCACCTTAAACGCCTTTAAAGACGGCAACTGGTTGGCCTATTTGGCCCTTGGCCTGGCCATCGCCATTGACAGCCTGGTGTTTATCTCCGGCCTCATCGGGGCAAGAACCGCCTCTTATGAAAACACAGGCAGCCCGTCAGATATCATGAAATATGGGTTGGGCATGTCCATTGAATTGGAAGGCTCAGAACCAGAAGACATCTACACCCGTAAAATATTTTTTAGAAGCATCAGCGGCCCTTCCCCGATAGAAGGCTATCTTGCTATCGTTGACCGCAGCAATTTAACCCAAGAAGAACTGACCCATGTCAATAAAGTTCTGACCATTGCTGGCGATAAAATCCGCCAAGACGTTGGCAATCCTGACCTGTTCCATATTGAAGAAAAATTCTATCAAAATCTGGCGCGCCAAGTTTATTTATGGGATCAATTTAACCGGCCAAAGACCAAGAAACGGTCAATAAAACCCTCGCGCCAGAACAAAATCGCCAATGACAATTTAGAAGATGAGCCAAAAGCGTTTTCGCTTTCCAAATTTGGCCAGCCCTCAAAGGGGTCCATTATTAAAAAAGGGGAAACCCGCTCTTCCTTTTTAAAGAATGGCCCGGCTGACTTGAATGTGCCAGAAGAAGCCACGCCTGCAACCTCAGTTCCTGTTATTGAGCGCAATGAGGAGGAAGAATTTGACCAAGCCTCAAACGATTTAAAAACAACACCGCTACAAGCGTTTAAAAAGCTCTCTCAAGCTTTGCCAAGCTTTGGAAAAACCAAACAAAAACAAGCCAATGCCCCCAAAACTCCTCCGGTAAAACCACCAGAAAACGATAATTAAGACTACTCAATATCTCACCATGGAAGTTAAGGGGAAATGAGGGTAAAACGCGGTTTAGCCTAACTAGCGTTAGATATTTCTTCTTGAATGGCTTTGGCAGCCAGATGAGGATCATCTGCCTGGCAAATGGGGCGACCAACAACAATATGATTGGCCCCATTTGCAATGGCTTTGCCCGGTGTCATCACCCGCGCTTGGTCTTGGGTGTCAGCGCCAGTAGGGCGAATGCCGGGCGTGACAATCAAATAGTCTGGCCCCACAAGGTGGCGAATATCACGCGCCTCATGGCCAGAGGCAACAAGTCCATCAAATCCAGCTTGCTTGGCAAGTTGCGCCCGTTTGAGCACCAGCTCTTGCGGGGAAAATTGAGTGATGCCTTGTTGCTGCAAATCATCGGTGTCAAGATTGGTCATCACGCTCACACCCAACAGCTTTAAGTCGGAAGAGCCGCGCCCGCGCACTGCTGCTTCAAGCGTTTTATGGTCGCAGACATGCAAAGTTAAAAAATCCACGCCCATTTTAGCAATATTAGCCGTTGCCTTTTCAACCGTGGTGCCAATGTCCAACAATTTTGCATCAACAAAAACCCGCTTGCCTTGGCGCTTTAATTCCAAAGCTAGATCTTGTCCGCCTGCAAACAACAATTCCAATCCCACTTTGTAAAACTGGCATTGGTCACCAACGGTGGCAACAATGGCGCGCGCTTCCTCAACCGTTGGAAAGTCAAGCGCTACGATCAGCTTGTCAGAAGAAATCTGTGTGGTCATAAAAACCTACTTATTTAAAAGGTGGGATGCTGCCTCAATAAGCCCTTTAACAGCACCTTGCAACATCACTTCAATTTGTGGCTCTTGAACCTCACCCTCTTGGCCAAGCATTTCATGGCCGCGCGCCACAGCAATTGTTTTCGGGATCACTTGCACCTGAT
>JANQQH010000165.1 GCA_028285025.1 Hyphomicrobiaceae bacterium
TAATCGCCCTACCCTTAATCACAATGTGGAAACTCTTTTTTGGATCCCCCCCATTTTAAAAAATGGCGCTGACTGGTTTGCCTCACAAGGCATGAACGGATCCAAAGGCTTGCGTTCTTGGTCTGTCTCTGGCTGGGTGAAAAACCCAGGTGTTATTGTGGCCCCAGCCGGCATTAGTGTAAAAGAGCTGATCGAGCAAGCCGGTGGTATGGCTGAGGGGCACAATTTTAAAGCTTATCTACCAGGCGGAGCCGCAGGCGGCATCTTACCTGCTTCACTCGCAGATATTCCTCTGGACTTTGGTAGCCTGGCTGAACATGGCTGTTTTGTTGGCAGTCATGCGATTGTTATTCTTTCAGACAAAGATGATATCTCCGCCATTGCCCGCAACTTACTTGAATTTTTTGAAGAAGAAAGTTGCGGTCAGTGCACCCCGTGCCGGGTGGGCTGTGAAAAAGCCGTGGAACTGATGAAACAACCTAAATGGGATCAAGAACTCCTTGATGAACTAAGCCAAGCAATGATGGACGCTTCCATTTGCGGTCTTGGCCAAGCAGCCCCCAACCCCATTAAATCTATTTTACGATATTTTCGTGAGGACGTATCATGAGCAAACAACAGTGCATTTCTTTCTCCTTAAATGGCAAACAGGTTGAAGCCAATCAAGATGAAACCATTTGGCAGGTTGCCAAACGCCAAGGCCTTGAGATCCCCCATTTATGCCACCGCCCAAAACCGGGTTATGCCCCTGATGGTAATTGCCGCGCCTGCATGGTTGAAATTGAAGGCGAGCGCACTCTTGCAGCCTCTTGTTTGCGCAAGCCCACCCAAGACATGGTTGTTCACACCGCAACTGAGCGCGCTAACAAAGCTCGCCGTATGATAATGGAGCTGTTACTTTCAGATCAACCAAACCAGCAAGAATCCCCAGACCAAACCTCTCATTTTTGGGATATGGCAAAAGCCAACAACATCGCCCAAAGCCGGTTTCCCAAAACAGGCTCTAAAGTTGAGGACTTCACCCATCCAGCCATGGCTGTGCAATTGGATGCCTGCATTCATTGCAACCTCTGCCAACGTGCATGCCGCGATGTGCAGGTGAATGATGTAATCGGTCTTGGTGGACGCGGCAAAGACACCTTGGTGATGTTTGATTTTAATGACCCAATGGGCAACTCCACCTGTGTAGCATGCGGCGAATGTGTTGAGGCCTGCCCAACAGGCGCACTCATGCCAAAAACAGCCGTTGACAGCAGCACAGGGGCTGGGACCAAGGAAACCCAGGAAACGGTGGCCTCTGTTTGCCCATTTTGCGGTGTAGGCTGCCAACTTAATTTTAAAGTGAAAGACAATAAAATAATTCACGTGGAAGGGCGAGACGGCCCTGCCAATGAAAACCGCCTTTGCGTCAAGGGGCGCTTTGGGTTTGATTACATCCATTCAAACGAACGGCTCACAACACCGCTTATTCGCAAAGAAGGCGCGCCTAAGGGGCTAAATGTTGACCCTGCAAACCCTTATACTCATTTTCGCACAGCCACATTAGAAGAAGCCCTTGAGGTTGCCGCCAAGGGACTGGCCAAAACAGCCCAAGATAACGGCAATGAAGCCATTGCTGGCTTTGGCTCAGCCAAATGTTCCAATGAAGAGGCTTATTTGTTTCAAAAACTCATTCGTGAACGCTTTGGCCATAACCATGTTGACCACTGCACGCGGCTTTGCCATGCCTCTTCTGTGGCCGCTTTAATGGAAGGGATCGGCTCAGGCGCTGTAACCGCCACATTTAATGAGTGTCTTCATTCAGACCTAATTGTTCTAATCGGATCAAACCCCACATCCAACCACCCGGTTGCAGCCACCTATTTCAAACAGGCGGTTAAAAATGGGGCCAAGATGATGGTGATGGATCCACGGCGCCATCAAATATGCAGCCATGCAGAACAAGTTTTACAATTCCGCCCTGGAGCAGATGTACATTTGTTAAACGCAATGCTCAATGTCATCATTCAAGAACAGCTTTATGACAAACAATTTGTCCAAGCACGCACTGAAAACTTTGAGGCCATTAAAAGCCATGTTGCCAATTTCACACCAGAGACAATGTCAAA
>JANQQH010000211.1 GCA_028285025.1 Hyphomicrobiaceae bacterium
GTCAGGTGTTGGCCTCTTTTGAAGCCAATAAAAGCTATGATATGGATTAATGGGCTCTAACTGGCCTTTTAAATTAGCAGTTTGATAAAAATGGCATCGTTCTTAGCTTTTTGATGTCAATAGATTTTTTATGAAAATGTTATATTCTTAGGCTAGATTTTTTCATTATAAATTTATCTTGGCGCTTTAATGTGGCCTTCATGCTGAATAGTCGACGATATGGAAAAAAAACTTGAAATTGGCTTAAATGATCCGGCGCGGTTTTTTAACCGTGAATTATCATGGTTAGGGTTTAACGAGCGGGTGTTGGAAGAAGCTGAGAACATCACTCATCCTTTGCTTGAACGGTTGCGTTTTTTATCTATTTCAGCCTCCAATTTAGATGAATTTTATATGGTGCGCGTTGCTGGCTTGCGCGGACAAATGTTGGCCGGTGTTGATGCGCCGAGCCAAGATGGGTTAACGCCAAAAGAACAACTGTTTGAAATTAATAAAGCGGTTAGTCGCTTGAGCCACAACCAGCAAAATAGCTGGACGAAAATCCTTGGGTTGTTAGAGGAAGAAAAAATCAGTGTGGTGGCGCCTGGTAAATTGGTGCGTGAGGACAAAAATTGGCTAGACACTTATTTTATGGAACAGATCTTTCCCATTTTGACCCCCATTGCTGTCGACCCGGCGCACCCGTTTCCTTTTATTCCTAATCTTGGCCTGGCCATCGTTTTAAAATTGGAACAAAGCAACGGCAATTCCATGCGCGCACTGGTGCCTTTGCCGTTGCAATTGCCGCGTTTTTTGCAATTGCCACAAAAGGGGCGGTCCAAGCAAATACGGTTTGTACGGGTTGAAGAGGTGATCTCTCACTTTTCGGAACGTTTGTTCCCTGGCATGAAAGTGTTGGCCCAAGGCGCGTTTCGTGTGCTGCGTGACAGTGACATTGAGATTGAAGAAGAAGCTGAAGACTTAGTGCGTTTGTTTGAAACAGCTTTGAAACGGCGCCGACGGGGTTCTGTGATCCGGTTGGAAATTGATGCGTCTATGCCCGATGAATTGCAAGATATTGTGCGGCGTGAGCTTGAGGTCAATGATGATGAAGTGTTTGTGCAAAAAGGCTTGCTGGGGTTAAGTGACACTGCCCAACTGATTATAGATGAGCGGCGCGATTTGTTGTTTCCCTCATTTACCAAACGGTTTCCTGAGCGCATCATTCGCCAACATAATGGAGATTGTTTTGCTGCCATTCGTGAAAAAGATTTTGTTGTGCACCATCCTTATGAATCTTTTGACACGGTGCTACAATTTTTGCGCCAAGCAACGCAAGACAAAGATGTTGTGGCGCTAAAGTGGACGCTTTATCGAACCAGTAAAAACTCACCCATCATTCAAGCGCTCAAAGAGGCGGCAGAGGCTGGCAAATCGGTTACCGCTGTGGTGGAGTTAAAGGCCCGCTTTGATGAAGCGGCTAACATTCGCTGGGCGCGCGATTTGGAAAGCGCGGGCGTTCATGTGGTGTATGGCTTTTTTGAATTAAAAACCCATGCCAAATTGTGCCAGATCATTCGCCGAGAAAATGGCAAGTTGCACACTTATTGTCATTTGGGCACTGGCAATTATCATCCGCTGACGGCCAAGGTTTATACTGATCTGTCTTATTTTACTGATGACCCAGCCATAGCCAGAGATGTGACACGTATTTTCAATTTCATTACCGGCTATGCCGAACCGCAAGCCTTAGAGGTTATGGCGACTTCCCCCTTTGGCCTGCGGGATCAGATCTTGAATGATATTAATGAAGAAATAGATCATGCCAAAGCTGGGCGGCCTGCTGCCATTTGGATGAAGATGAATTCTTTGGTTGATGATCGAATTATTGATAAACTTTATGAGGCAAGCAATGCAGGCGTAGAGATTGACCTGGTTGTGCGCGGCATTTGCTGTTTGCGCCCTGGTTTGCCTGGTCTTTCTGAAAATATTCGGGTCAAGTCGATCATTGGGCGGTTTTTAGAGCATGCGCGCATTTACTGTTTTGGGGGGGGCGAAGGGCTGCCCTCTTTGCAAGCTAAGGTTTATATCAGTTCAGCTGATATGATGCAGCGGAACTTGGACCGGCGGGTTGAAACGATGATCCCTATTGCGCCGGGAACTGTGCATGAGCAGATTTTAAGCCAGATTATGGTTGCCAACATGAAAGATAATCAACAAAGTTGGTGGGTGAAGTCTGATGGCTCTTGTGAGCGCATCGAACCGCAAAATGGGGAACATCCCTTTAATGCTCATGCTTATTTTATGACCAACCCGTCTCTATCTGGGCGTGGTAAGGCGTTAAAGGAACACACCCCGCCACGAATTACAAAACAAAAGAACGACGACACGAAGAATGGCGAAGCTAATAAAACTTAAGCGGGAAAAAACAACAATCGGCGGGCTTCTGCCAGATCAAAAACCAGTTGCTGTTATTGATATAGGGTCCAA
>JANQQH010000216.1 GCA_028285025.1 Hyphomicrobiaceae bacterium
CGCCATTGATCGCAATTGAAATTGCAACAAAATGTTGGTGTTGCCATCACCAACAGGACCACAAAACACATCAACGATGGTGTTTTCTTTCAAGCGCGGCGTGGAAACGTTGATGCCATACTCATTAAAACTACAGCTTTTTTTCCGCACCTGATCAATGGCAGTCATAATCGGAGAGCCAAAGGGCAATAGCTCCTCAACGGTTTGTTTTGTTAACTGCGCTAAACTGAGCTGGTAGAACAATTCTGTTGCTGCATTGGCATAAGTGATTTTATTTTTTTCATCAATAACCAAAATAGGATGAGGAACCGCACTTAAAATTTGGATATAGTCAGACGTTGAAGGATCAATTTCTGGAACAGGCTTGGATTTCTTGTTGAGTTTGTTTTTCGCTTTAGCGTTCATAAGGTTTGATCTACCCGTTCGTTAAAAAAACTGTTTAAATGCTGCATAACAAGCGGCACATTGTCTGCTGTGCATAAATTTTGCCGCCACCTTTGTTGTGCAATCGGGTCAGCTTCCAAACTTTCAACATACCAACCAAGATGTTTGCGCGCCGCTTTAAGTCCAAACTCCTTACCATAATGGCTAAGCATCAACTCATAATGGCTCAAAACCGTGGTTTTTATTTTATCAACCTTCAAAGAAAAGGATTGCCCGGCCAATTGTTTTGAAATTTGCGCTGGGCGCCACGGGGCCCCATAAGCGCCGCGCCCAATCATCACACCATCTGCGCTTGATTGAGCCAAGGCGTTGTTAGCATCTTCAATTGTTTTAATGTCACCATTAACAAAAACAGGCTTTTTAACCACTGCTTTAACTGCTTTTATTCGAGACCAATCAGCCTGACCTTTATAAAATTGCTGGCGTGTGCGACCATGAACTGTAAAAGCTTGCACCCCTTCAGCTTCTGCACGCATGGCAAGCTCAGGTGCGTTTATTGTTTCTTGGTCCCAACCCAAACGCATTTTTAAAGTGACCGGAACCTGAACCGCTCTCACCACCGCTTTAATCAAGCTTATCGCGTGATCAAGATCTTTCATTAAAGCCGATCCTGACAAGCCTTTCGTGACTTGCTTTGCAGGACACCCCATATTGATATCAATGATATCTGCCCCCAAGTCTTGAGCCATACTTGCCGCTTGCCCCATCCAATGGGCTTCACGGCCCGCCAGTTGCACCACAAAAGGGCTTAAGTGGTAGCCCACTGTACGGCGCATCGTGTCCGCATCTTCTAGCATTAAAGAATGACTAGCAACCATTTCTGAGACCACCATGGGGGCCCCCCATTGATGAGCAAGCTTGCGAAATGGATAGTCCGTAACGCCGGACATTGGTGCTAAAATCGCTTTACCCGAAAGTGTTACTGTACCGATTGATAAAGAGCCATTTTGAGTTCCATTTTGATCTAACTGGCTCATAAACCGCCTGAGTTCCTGTATATATTTTGCCCAACCAAAGCTAGATATGCCTTTTTTTTATGCACATTGACAACATGAGTAAATATTAGTCAATAATAACCGATTTTTTTGCAATTTTGAAGCCAATTTCTTGTTTTTACGCTAGATATAATGTCAAAAAGCATCCTTATCTTTCTTTTTCTTTCAAAACAAACTAAGGAGTTTGTCTTTGAAAAGGCATAAGAGGATACAAATAATGGCAAAAAATGTTGCCTTAATCGTAGCAGCAGGACGCGGAACGCGCGCCTTTCGGTCTCAAAATGAGATGCCAAAACAATATGTTTTTTTGCAAGACAAACCTGTTTTATGCCATGTCATTCAGCAATTTTTAAAAAATTCAAATATTGATGATATTTTAATAGTGATTCACCCAAATGATGAATCAGCTTACCAAGAAGCCATCAAAGACATAAACAGTCAACACCTCTTAGCTCCTGTTTTTGGCGGAACCACACGCCAACAATCCGTTTATGCTGGCTTAA
>JANQQH010000282.1 GCA_028285025.1 Hyphomicrobiaceae bacterium
ATCGCCGTAAATCACGCCAGGGACAAGCCCTTCGCGCCGTACAGCTCGAGCGGCCCCCTTGCCGACACGCTCACGCACCGATGCTTTAAGTTGAACAACATCAGACATCAGTTCTCTCCAAATTTTAACAAGAATTTAAGGGCTCTTTATCAAGTCAAAACGGCTCAACACAAGAAGCCCCGTTTCATGCTTCCTCCAGGGGTGAACAGCATGAAAAAAAGGCTTATACCCCCATTCCTGCCTAAGCGCAACGAAATTCCACCAAGAAATGTGCTAGAATCAGTCTGAGGTAAACAAAGCAAGTTTTAACGAAGTTTCAGCGCTTCTATGACGCAAAAATCACCCTATCCGGCCAGCCGCATGCATCAATAACAAATAAACCCGGCCTGATTCAGAAGTTAGATGTTTGGTCGCCAAATTACCTTGAGGATCTTTTGTCTCCGCATCATTGAGCAAGCGTTCAAAATCAGCAATATAACGATCAACATTGGCCTTAAAGGAGGCATCTGAAGTATAAATCCCAGCAATGCGCCGGTAAGCTTCACCATTGTCATTGTAAACTGTATCGCTAATCGGCGTGCGCAAACCAGAGCGGTAATTACGCCAAAGCTGAATAGCGGCATTTTGGTCAACCAGCTGGGCAATTACATTGATGTTGATAGCTGGCATCCCCTCAGTTGCGCTTGGGTTAGCTGCCCCAAGCCCAGAGGTTTGTTGCGGTGTTTCAGACGTAGGTAGCTCATTTTCAGAAGCGCGGGCCAACAAATCGCCCATAGACCAATGAGACGAGCCCTTTTGAGGCGCCATACCACCATCAGGCGCAGCACTCATGGCAACATCAGACATTTTCATTTGTTCTGTTGCCCGTTTGGCTAACGTCTGCGTTATTGTCTCAATTTCTTTGTCTCGATCAACGTCAGGCGTATTGCCCATCTTTAGATCTTTTGGTTGGGAAGCTTGCACAACAGGCACAGGCGCCCCAGTAAGCGAAGGCGTTCCCCCAATAGCAGGTGACTGGCCAAAGGCCCCCTTATTGGCCACAAAACCATCTGCGCCAGCCACCCCGGCTGCAGCACCAGGTGAAGAGATATCCACATGATCAGACCCACTTGAAAGGGATGATAAAGATTCAAGTGCTTTAAGCTGGTCTTGCAAAGTGCGCCGCATCAAAGATGCACTTTTCTTAGTGGTGTCAGGAATTTGCTGTAATTGATGTTTTAAGTGGTTTTGCGTGTCACTGATCTCAGATGAAAGCGAGGTAATTTTCGTCGACATTTCGTCAGAAACGGCGGCGATGCGATCTTTCATGTCAAGAATAGCACGCTCGGTTTGGCTAGTGGCCGCATCACGCAGCTTTGTTAACTCAGACAAAGCTTCCATTGATTGAGAGGCCGAACGGGTATGCAAACTGTCGGTAATCTCTTGCGCCTTATGCTCAGCTTGCAACAAAGTGTTTTCCAACTGGTGAGAGTAAGACGCCATCACATGATCAAGATCAGACGTTCTGCTTGAAATAGCCTCAACCAGTTTTTGCAAATTGTGCTGGCTGCTGCCAAGCTTGGACCCAATCCGGTCATGAGAATTCTCCAATTGGGCCGCCGCTGACAACACCATCTGGCTTTGCTCACGCAAATTGTGAGTGATTTGATTAACATGGCTTTGCATGCCACCAGAGACTTCTTTAAGCACTTGCGCTTGCCCGGCAAGTCCATGAATGGTGGACATAACCTGCTTGCCAACATCTTCTGTTGTCAGTTGCAAGGTCTTAGCCCCAGACATCAGGGCGTTATCAAGCTCTTTGGTTTTGGCACCAATGGTCTGTACTATATACTGGCTGCGCGCATCCATAGAGCGGCCCAATTCTTCTGCTCGATGGGCAAAGGCCTGATCAAGCGTTTTGGAGCTGGTGTGCAAGGCACTGTCAAGCGCTTGCAGCCTCTCTGTAAAGGCCGCATCAATTACTTTTGTGCGCTCAATTAAAGCGGAATCTAATTCAGATACACGCGATGCAATGGCCATATCCAAATATTGAGCCTTGTTGGAAAGGGCGGTGTCAATTTTTTGCGTGGTGTCAGTAAGCGCTTCTTCAAAATCATCCATGCGTTGCAGCAAGGTGTTATCAAACGTCTGGATTTTGTTGCTCAAGGCATTATCAAGCGTTTGGCTGCGCTCGTCCATTTCATGGCTCATGCTTTGAACATGCTTGCGGAAAATGCCTTCTAACTGCTGGGTGCGGTCCGTCAACGCATTGTTGAGGGCACCAGCATGATGGCCAATGGAACTGTCAAGTGCAGACAGGTTTGTGCTGGCATGCTCAATCACTTTGTTAAGTTTAATCTGCTCTTTGCCCATACGGTCAAGCAGCAATGGCATTTCGCGCCCAACCCGATCATTCATGCTGGTCATAGTTGAAACAACAGAATTGCTTTGTTCTGACATGGACTGGGTGATTTTTTCAGAACTCTCAATCAGCTTGCTTGCCACCTGACCGCTGGTTTTCTCCAACAGCTCAGTGGTTTTGGTTCCCTGTTGTTCAATTTGCCGGGTTAGTTTGTGCCCAACACCTGTTAAAGCTTTGCTGATCCGCTCACTATCATTGGTAAGCGTGGCCCGTTCATGAGCAAGCTCGCCAATAAGATTGCGGATCCGGTGCTCATTTTCACTATAGGACCGCTCAAGCGCGGCCACTTCATTATGCACCATAGCTTCAAGCTCACTGGCCCGACCCAAAGCGCGCGAGATAGCATCATTCATGGCCGTGACTTGCCGGCGCACAGATTGACCAAGTGAGGCAACAGATTGCTCCGCCGCTTTATCAGGTTCGGCAAGGCGCACAGCCACCTCTGTCATGGCAGAGGACATCAGCCGCAACTCTTGCGCGCGCCAAATCAAAAGCGCTAAAAACCAAAACAAAGCAATCGGAATGCCAACCGCGGCAACCGCAGCAAGCGCCGCGGTTGATTGAAACACATCAATCAAAGAAGAAATATCTTGAAAAACGGAACGAAACACCGTCCATATCATGGCGGCTGATAAAGCAACCCAAACGCAAGAAGCTACACCGGCAATAATAAAAGGGCGGTTGGAAGGTTTTTGCTGTAAGGCAAAAATCAGCCCGCCAATAGAGGGGACATCATCATTGGCTGCAAACCGACGCCGGGCAGGGGCAGCGCGGCGGCGTTCATGAGCATCATTTTCAACTTCCTCACCC
>JANQQH010000314.1 GCA_028285025.1 Hyphomicrobiaceae bacterium
GGGTTGGCGCGGTCGGGCTTTCTATTGCGCGGTATGCTTTTGCTGCTCACAAGATCTCGACCATTGCTTTGCCTACAGTTTTGTTTGCCTCGCGCCCAGACATGGGCAAGGTCGTACGCCATGCGTTTGCCGCTCGTTTGCTTGACGAGCAATTAGCAGCGCTTCGCCATGATGGGTTGCTAGAAGGGCTCAGCGGCGTCATGACCGGGTATTTTGCCGAGGCTGATCAGGTTGAAATTGTTGCTGAGCATATCAAGAAAATTCAGGAACTTAATCGTGACGTTATGATTATGGTGGATCCTGTTTTAGGGGATTTTGATACGGGGTTTTATGTTAGCCAAGAGGTGGGCATTGCCGTGCGGGATCGTTTGTTGCCTTTGGCTGATATTATCACACCCAATCTGTTTGAATTTTTGTGGCTAACCGATGGTGATATGCTTAATGATCGGCCTAGTGTGCTTTCAATCGATCAGTTTGAGATAAAATGTCAAAACTTATCTGCAGAAAATATTGTGGTGACATCTGCGACTATTGAACCGCAGGCAGGCCAAAATGACCTTTGGCAAATCTCAACGGTTTTGGTTACCAATCAGGGTGCAAAAGTCTTTCCTGCCATGTTTCATGGCAATGTTCCTAAGGGCACTGGTGATGTTTTTGCTGCTGATTTGCTTAGCCGAATGGCGTTTGGGCAACCGTTGGATCAAGGGGTTAGCCAGACAGTAAAAAGGCTTGAATATATTGCAGATAAGGCGCGCGGCTTAAAAGCTATTGAGCCTTATCTGCTTTTTAATCCGAACAAGTTATTTCAGCTATCTGAATAACATTTAGGATTGATAAAGTCATGTGAACATTGTGTGACAGGTCATTTTGTCGCAGTTGTCAGAAGCATTTGTGTTTAGTGCTTGTCAATGAAATGCTTCTTTCATTATATTTTAGCGTGTCTTTTTCCCAAAACCGGTATCCACTTTTGGGAGACATGCTCTAAGAAAACTTCTTCTTTATCAAATAATCAAGCGAAAATGGTCCTGCTCCTTTAATAAGGATGGCAAGCAAGGCAACTGCCCATAATCCGTGGGTAATATACGCACCTGGATATACCAGAAACTGGATCACGGCGGTCATAATCAATAAGCCTAAAGCAGCAAAACGGGCGCCTAATCCGAAGATTAACATTACAGGCAATATATGTTCAGCAAAAGTTCCCATGTAAGCAGCCCACACATGATCTATAAGAGGTAGTTTATATTCTTCCTTAAATAAAAAGATGGTTTTATCAAGAACTGCCAATTTATCGAAGTCCAAGGAAAAAGACTGAATTGGGTTTAGCCAATCAAGAGTAAAGCCATCTATTTTTGTTTGTCCAGACTTCCAAAAAACCAAGGCGACAATGAACCTTGCCAAAGTGGTATAAAGCCAGTCTGGTAGACAAGAACACGCGCTTATAAATTTGTTTATTAAACCAATCATGATCATTCCCTTTATTATCTGCTGGTATCTTGGTTTTTAAAGATGCGCAGCGGTTACAGCCCCAATGCTAAATAGGCCTGCCAAATTGGCAGAAATGTCAAATGTTGTTTGTTGGCTCACCGAAGCTTCCACGGCCTGGCCAAAGCTTTGCCCTTGTTGTAACTGGGCAATGAAATAGGCGGTTATCGGGTCAACTTGGTGCACATTGACCTCTAAGTGCGGGCGCAAGATCACAGCTGATTGGCCATGATCGGGCAATTTGCTTAAGTTTATCTGTTCGCCCTGTCCTTGATGGGCTTGCCAGATGGTTATGACCGGCCAGTCACTGTTTATCAGTTGTAAACTGGCCTGGAGGTCAAATTTTACGTCTGGCATTTGGTCTTGTTGAAATTGGGCTAACTGGTCAATGGCAACAGATGTTTGATCTTTGGCGTATAGGGCAACGTTTCTGGCCCATTCTACGTGAGCGACATCTTTTAAGTATGGCAATGTTTGCGCTGGTTCATAGTCTTTTATAAAGCCGGGGAACTTGTCGCCATATTGAAACATCATAGGGCTTTCAGGCAGATGGGTGCGGCTGAAGTGGCGGGCCATGGTGTCAAAAAAGTCTTTGCCGACCAGCTCGGCAACCACAGGAAATGTTTGGCGCAAAACGTTGATCAAGCTGAGGGCGACATTATTACGATAGACGTTAAAGCGCTTTACCGGAACCGCGCCGTTTTTTAACCGCTTGACCCCGTCAGGCGGGTCCATATTTGGCTCCATGAGCGCTTTGGAAACTGAGGTTTGAAGGTCAGGCCAGGTACTCATGCGGCGGCTCTTTGTTGTTTGATAATATCTTGGGCAAGTTTGGCTTCTTTGAGCAATACTGGCCAGTCGGGTACATCATTGTCCCATTCGACCAAGGTTGGTTTGGGGCCGCCAATGGCAATCGCTTGTTCATAAAGGGCCCAGACTTCATCGATAACTTGCCTGTCATGAGCATCAATCAATAATGGATTGCCCAGATCATCTTCGTCTGGCGCGTGGCCGCCTAGATGAATTTCACCCACATGGGTGTGAGGAAAATTTTTAATGTAGTTTTCAGGATTTCTTTCATGATTGGTGCAGGACACATAGACGTTATTGACATCAAGCAATAGTCCGCAGCCGGTGCGCGTTGCGATCTCGTTTAAAAAATCAATTTCATCCATTTGAGGGCCTTCAAAGGCAACGTATGTGGAGGGGTTTTCAAGTAGCATTTGCCAACCCAGGGTGGATTGGACATGGTCAATATGCTCACAAACGGTGTTACAGGTTTCTTGTGTGAGAGGCAACGGCAAGAGATCATTAAAATAACCCATTTCATGGGAAGACCAAGCAAGGTGTTCAGAAAAGCTTGCTGGTTGATAGCGCTCAAGCAGTTGTTTTAGACGTAACAAATGCTGTGAGCTGGGCATTTGCGCCCCGCCAATGGACAGGCCAACCCCGTGTAGGCTTAATTGGTACTTTTCTCTGATCTTCGTCAAGTAATGATGGGAGGGGCCGCCTTCACCCATATAATTTTCTGGGTGGACTTCAAACCAGTCTAGGTCAGGGTTTGTGGTGAGAATGTCTTGGCAGTGTTCTAATTTTAAACCAAAACTGGCGGATTTTGGCAAATGGCTTTTATATGCTTGGTCCGGACCGGAAATATTTGGTTTTGTAGAACAACTTGCCTTTTGAGACATGATCTTTCCTTTGCTAGTTCACCTTTATTAACTCATCGGTATGCTACATTGATGCATAAACTTTACGGCTGAGACTTCGAACCCGCTATATCGTTCATGGCTCAACACCAATTGGCTGTTTGCATCTTGGATTTTAATCCAAGCAAATTCTGTTATCGGATGGCCGCGCTCATTAACAATGCCATCCAATTCAAGTTCAAAATAATTATTAGCATTGCTGACCGATACCTTATTGGCAATCTGGTACCAGGGGCCACTGCCTTTTTTATCTGATGTGACATAAACGTTAAATGTTTCATTCAGATTCATTTCTGAACGTGGTTCATGAATGATAATGTCAGGCCCTTTGCCATTTCGAAAACATTCCACCGGACCAACGATGACAAACCCTTCATGACCTAATGTCAAAGATGTATCTAGAGTTGGTTTAGGACATCCTAAAACGCGCTTTGCTGGATACATTATTCGTGTGTGATGTAACTCCCTTTTTTTTCTCATTGTGTGCCAATCTGTGGCCATGGGACCGAGGGTTTGGATCCAATATCCTGGATTAAAGGCCAGTATTTGGCTGGCATATAATCCATTTGGGTATGGGTCTTTAACTGAATAAGGACATTGCGCTTGGGCAAAACTGGGAGCAGCTACACAGCTGAATAAAAAAAGGGTCAATAGCCGTTTCATATGTTTAGGCCTTTGCGTTTTTTTCAAATGTGTTGTTATTCTCCCTATTATACCAAAATCAGCCCCTTAAACCTTTCGTTTTTTTGTAAAAAAAGCAGGAAATGTTTGACTTTGTAGATTCTAGATTAACTGTATTTTGATGCTCTCACATCTTTATTATTACTCTAGAATTACTTTTTACAAAAGTTTGACATTTCCTGCGTTTTATTTGTCGATAAATCTGAACAATCAACCTTAAGCAGGATTATCGCGATCTAGAGGTTTTAGGCTGCCTTTGCGGTCACCAGGAAGTTCCATTTTTTCGCATGTGCCTTTTGGAACATAAGTCCAGGCATTGCCTTGATAATCAATGGTTGATGTACCAGCACAAGTGGTACCTTCGCCAGCTGCACAATCATTTTTGCCCTTTAGAGAAATGCCATAGCATTTTTCATTTTCGGCTGCTCCGGCTGGCTTAATATCTGCTGCACTTGTCATTGCAGTTACAACGGCGCCGGCCAATAGAGCGGCTGAAATACCCGATTTAGACATTTTAATCTCCTTTAAAAATTTAATGCGATCATGTTTTTATTCCATGATCTTTGAGTTGTTAAATAACTGATGGAATATGTCAAAATTATAGGTTTTTAAAAAGCTTTTCACTGCACAAATGATAACAAAGCTGTGAGACCTTGTTGATTAAGCTTTGTTAATTCTATTGAACACCACTGGAAAACATTCTTTTTTAACCTCTCAAAAAATGGTCGAATGGTTAAAGAGCTAATTTGATGCGGGCAAGGGCACTATTTGGGACACAAGAATGGCACGTGCGATTTCATGGTGTGGGAACATTAAGTCTGACAATTGAGATGTATTTTAAGTGAAAAAGCCAATGTTTTCGCTGTTGCCAGGTTTGGTTTGGCTGACATCCTTGAGCAATCCTATTAAGCGTTCAATGTCATCAAGCGCGCCTAGAACTTCAGCCTGCTTGCTCACTTGAGCAAAGTCGCCAGGTGTTAAGTTTTCAAACTTAAGGCCTGCCTCAGGAACCTCTTCAACTTTGAAGAATATATGATAGGCGGCTTTTAAAGCTTCTAGGTCCATGTAATTAAACCGAACATGAAAGGTAAACCGGCGCAGGGAAGCGGTGTCTAATCTGTCCATTAAATTTGTGGTAAAACAAACGGGCAAGGTGTGCTCTTCCATCCAGGTGAGCATTTCATTGACCTGGGTCACCTCCCAGGAGCGTGAGGCTTCTTGGCGGGAATAAAGAAAGCTGTCGGCTTCATCGAAGATTAAAAAGGCGCGCGCTTCCTTGGCTTCCATAAAAGCGTCTGCGATGCGTTTTTCAGTTTCCCCGACAAAGGCAGAGAAAATATCAGAGGCGCGTTTTTGGATCACATCAAGGCCCAGCTGTTTGGCCAGAAAGCGGGCATAGGCTGATTTGCCAGTGCCGGGAGGGCCTGAAAGACAAAGAGAAAAATTTAACTTACCAGAGGCTTTGAGCTGTCCGGCCAGATCATCTATATCACGGCTTGCTTTTGATAATTTTGGCTCATAATCAAAATTGTCTTCAGAGCGATGCACTTGCAGGCCTGAGACAGCCCAGGTGATGCCTTGGGCCGCCCTCTCGACAGCCTCAGCCCCGCCATTGGAATATTTGGCCACTTTGAGGGCGTTTTCCATAATGGCTGGCGTTGCATCTAATTTGCTGGCTAATTTGGTGATTTCTTCTTTTGTTAGTTCCAC
>JANQQH010000319.1 GCA_028285025.1 Hyphomicrobiaceae bacterium
GGGTGGGCACGGTGTTACAGTAGCTATTGAAAAAACCATCTCTATTGCCAATCCAGCAAATCGCCCATTCTAACGATCCATGCCCTTCTTTGGTCTCAACTTTGCCTGAAAACAAATCTTTGGTGACAAGGGAGGCCCCTTCCACACGTGATTGAAGAAAGTCTTTTAACCCGCCGGGAAAGTGGAACACGGCTTCAGGCGGGGTGGCGTCTTTCTCTGCCAATAGTTCAGGGGCACAGTGCCAACGGATTTCAACGCCGCCAAACAGATAGGCCTTGGAGCGGGCCATTTTAAACAGGATGGCCGGTTTGAATTTGGCGTTTTTGCCAAAAATTTGTTCGTCCGGCACAAAGCGCACTTTGGTGCCGCGCCGGTTTTTAATGCTGCCCAGTTTTTCTAATTTTCCGGTTGGAATGCCGCGGGAAAAAACCTGTCGATAAAGTTTTTGGCCACGTGCCACTTCCACTTCCAAGACCTCTGACAAGGCGTTTACAACAGACACCCCAACGCCGTGCAAACCACCTGAAGTGGCGTACACATTTGAGTCAAATTTACCCCCTGCATGCAGGGTCGTCATGATGACTTCCAGGGCTGACTTGTCTTTAAACTTTGGGTGGGGGTCAACGGGAATGCCGCGACCATTGTCTGTCACCACCAGGGCGCCATCAGCTTCCAGCTTCACCTCAATCCAATTGGCATGGCCGGCCACGGCTTCGTCCATGGAATTGTCGATAATCTCAGCAAACAGGTGATGCAGTGCTTTTTCGTCTGTGCCGCCAATATACATGCCTGGGCGCCGGCGCACCGGTTCTAAACCTTCTAAAACCTCAATGTCTGCAGCTGTGTAATTGGCCTCGCCTTGTTCTTTGGAGCCTTTACTCACAGATGCTGTTTTTTTGCTCTTTGTAGCCTTTTGAGATTTGGGCTTGCCGGTGGCTGACTTTACTGCATTTTCTAATTTTGCGAACAGATCGCGCGCCATAATCATTCCTAAACGATGAGAGATTTATAGATAAATTGTAACGGGCATTCACTAAACCCATTTATCCGAACAACGTGGCCTTGTTATGGATCAGGATTATTTGCGAATCATAGTATTTTACGACAGCTAACGCTAGAAAGGGGAGACGTCAATTGGCAACGCTTGGGCTTTTTTAACCTTTGATTGCTTTTTTGCCTTTCACTTTCGCTAGAAAAAGCACGAACATACCCTTTTGACGCGTTAATTTCACAACAGTATTATAAGACTTTCAGTTTTTTCCCCGAAATTACCGGAATTTTCGTTGTTTTTGGGCTAAAAACACGCCATACCAGCTTTAGATTCATTGTTGCTCGCCTTATTAAGACCTTACATTGTTTTCAATCAATTGGCTGAGCTAAAACAAAAAACAACCGGTCGTTATTTAAAAAAAACTGACCAAATCAAAACGAGTGAGCCCCCACTTGCCATGAGCAAGGAATAATTGTCACATGACATTTACAGACTTAAATTTAAGCCCATCAATTTTATCTGCTGTTGAAAGCGCAGGTTATACAGACCCAACCCCCATACAAGCAGCTGCCATTCCCCCGGGCATTGAAGGCAAAGATG
>JANQQH010000370.1 GCA_028285025.1 Hyphomicrobiaceae bacterium
ATGGAAACATCATCGCACATTAAGAACCCCTCAAACCCAATGTAATCACGGATAAGCTGTTTTATGGCGCGTGCCGACGTGCTAACCGGTGTCTCAGCATCAAAAGCCTTATAAATGACATGCGCCGTCATGGCCAAAGGCAGGTCGCTTAATTGTCGGAATGGTTCAAAATCTAAAGCGCGTAAATTATCGAGCAATGCGTCTATCACGGGTAAATCATGGTGACTGTCAACCTTGGCACGTCCATGGCCGGGGATGTGTTTGATTATTGGTAGCACGGCGCTCATCATATGGCCTTTGGCATGCTGGCGCCCTAATGACACGATTGTTTCCACATCTGTACCATAGCTGCGATCTGAGATAATTTCATGGGCGCCCTCTTGAGCGGCATCAAGCACAGGGGTACAATTTACATTGATCCCCAACTGAGCCAATCTCTGACCCATAAAACGGCCAATGTTGAGGGCTGCGTATAACCCTTTTTGGCGATCTTGCTGATAGAGCTCAGCATAACGCCGGCCTGCTGGTAAGGCGGGAAATAAAGGGGGTCTTAAACGTTGTACTCGGCCACCTTCTTGGTCAATTAATACCCAGAACTGATCATGTGTCACTGCATTGCGGACATCTGAAATCAGGCGTTTGATTTGTTCATGGCTTGCAAGATTGCGAGCAAATAAAATCAGCCCTAATGGCTTTGTTTCTTTAAAAAAATCACGCTCTTTGGGCAACAACTCCAGCCCTTGAACCCCTGAAATAAACGCCAACCGTTCCATAAAACCCCTCGTTATGCAAATATATAGATAACTGGCTAATGCCTTGATAGATCATCGACAGACCTTTACTGGCAGCCTTTGTCTTTAACAAGAAAAATGCCCCATAAAAATGGGGCACGAAAAGCTATAATTTGTAATTTATCAAACCAATCTTAGCGGTCTGTGACAAAGCAGCTGGGTAAGCCTTTTGCCTTTAATTTAGAACACACAGACGTGGCAGAATCTTTTGTTTGCATCGGGCCAACTCTTAAGCGATAAAAAATGCCTTTATTGCCAAGGTCAGCGCGCTGGATGAGAGGGCGATAACCTGAAAGCACATCACCATATTTGCTTTGTAAACTGGAAAAAGCGGTTAAAGCATCTTGTTGAGAGCGCCGGGCAGAAATCTGAACCACAAAATCTCCATCACCGCCAACAGCATTTTGCGCTTTTTGTTCTAGAGCTGCAACATTTTGCTCCACAACTTTACGCTCTTGTACAGCGGCACCTGCGCGAAGGGTTTTTACAGTGCGAGATGGTTTGCCTGTGTCAATAGAAACGCCTGCAATATCTTTTACTTCTTGTACGCGCGAATTGATGGCCCCGGTATCAACAATTGGTTCCCCATTGCGGTTAAATTGAATTGTTTTGACGATGCGTGGGCCGCCTGGGCTTTCTTCTTGTTTTGCAGTGGAGACCTCTTTTTTCTGGGCGGTGTTTGGATCTTTGATTTCACCGCGCAAACTACTGACCGCTTCAGGGTCTCCGGTTGTGGTAATGGCTGCTTTTTTGGATAGGCCTGCATCACTTAAACGTTCAAAGATCTTTTTCTTTTTATTTTGAAAGTCTGTGCCGCCAGGGTTGTCTGGCGCAACTTTGGCGCCGCCATCAGATAAAATAATAGGTGCTTTACCCTCGTCGCCATTGCCTCCGGAATATTTATAGGCAAAGGCAACCCCTCCGCCAATGATCACAGAACCTAAAATCATCGCGCCCACAAGAAATGACTTTTTACCAGAAGCAGCCAGGTCTTCGCTTTGGGCTTGTTGCAAAGGTACCGGGGCAAACGGGTCGTTTAATTGTGTCATGCCTTGGGGCATGGGCTGCTGGACAGCCTGGCCAGCATAAGAATTATTGCCATAATCCATCCCGGCTTGATCAAAGCCCTGATAATCTTGATGTTGATAGTTTGCTTGCCCATAGCCTTCTTGGGGCATTGCATAGCCTTGTTGTGCCCCATCATATTGATGGGCTAAACCATCATGGCCAGTGTTGTACAAAGCAGGTGCTTGACCGGTGTCAACTTGAGCCTGGCTAAAATAAGTTTGCTGGTCTTGATACCCATCTGGCGCTGCCTGATAATCAGTGTGCGTAGCCATTCCATGCTGGGCTGGATCAAATGGCGGAGTTGCATTTTGGTGAGCGGCTAGATATGGATCGGCTTCTTGCTCGTATCCATGCGCATTGTAATTACCTTGTTGGCCATAGCCAGCAGCATTATAATCTTGTTGTGAATATGTCTGGTTATAGCCTACTTGCTGGGCGGCATCGACTGGTTGTTCATAGCCATAACCGGCTGGCATTTCTGTTTGCTGAGGATAAGCGGATTGATATTGATTTTGTTGATTATAGTCCTCATATCCCTGGCTTGCGCCTTGATTGACATACTCTTGCGGATTGTATTGTGTTTGAGAAAACGTGCCCTGTCCCATATCTTGGGTATATCCTTGATCTTGGGTATATCCTTGTTGTGAGTAAGTATCTTGAGGTAGGTTGCTAACAGGTTGCTCTTGCCATTGTTGGACAGGCTGGCCAGTGTGAGGGTCTATCATTTGCGGGTTTTGAGAGTGCTCATCGTTAAGAGCATGAAATGACTCACCTTGATATGCATTGCGCTTATCTGACATATTTTCTTTCCTCAACCCGCATTAAAAAACATTAAACCTAAACCAACGAATCACTTACTTACTCTTAGTTTACCTCATCTCAAGCGGTGCTGAAACGCCTAGAATCAGTAGTCCAGACTTTAATGTAGCACTAATTGCGGCAATTAGTGCAATTCTATCTGTGGTAAGTTCCCTGTCACCCTCTTGAATAACCTTTAAATGTGGCGCAACTTTGCCTTGCGCCCAATACTGATGCAAAAGACTGGCCAATTCATACAAATAAAAAGCAATCCTGTGCGGTTCATGCGCCTGGGCTGCACCTTGTACAATTCTTGGATATTGCGCTAATTTGCCCATCAATCCAATTTCTTCTGCCTCTTTTAGTTTCGTCAAGGGGGCTTGCGTGATCCTACTATCGCTCAAAAAGCTAGCAGAATCTATGCCAGGCAGTACATTTTGGGCTTGGCGCAGCAAAGAATGGGTTCTGGCATGGCCGTATTGGACATAAAACACCGGATTATCCTTGCTCTGCTCGGTTACTTTGGCGAAATCAAATTCGAGCGGTGCATCATTTTTGCGCATTAACATCATAAACCGCACCGCATCGACACCAACTTCATCAACAACGTCCCGTAATGTAACAAAGGTGCCGGCCCGTTTTGACATTTTTACTTCTTGGCCCTCGCGCAAAAGCTTAACCAACTGGCAGATTTTCACATCAAGTTGGCCTTTGCCATCAGACATTGCTTTGAGAGCCGCCTTAAGACGTTTGATATATCCCCCGTGGTCAGCGCCCAATACATCAATTTGATGGGTAAAGCCGCGGTCAAACTTGTCTTTGTGATAGGCAATGTCTGCGGCAAAGTAGGTAAAGCTGCCATCTGACTTTTCTAAAGCCCGGTCCACATCGTCGCCAAACTGAGTTGCCCGAAACAGGGTTTGATCACGATCTTCCCAATCATCTGGCAATTTTCCCTTGGGGGGATCTAGCCGCCCGCGATAAATGTGGCCTTGTGCGCGCAGTGTCTCTATCGCCTGGCTGATTTTTGCCCCATTATCAGCATGCAGGCTCTGTTCGGAAAAGAATACATCATGTTGAATATTTAGTTCCGCCAAATCACTTTTTATCAACGCCATCATGGCTTCAATGGCAATTGGTTTGACAATGGGAAGCCACTCTTGTTGGCTTTTATCTAGCAAAGCGTTGCCAAACTGGTCTTTCAATTTTTCCCCAACAGGAATGAGATACTGCCCAGGGTAAAGGCCTTCTGGTATCTCCCCGATATCTTGTCCCAGCGCTTGGGTGTAACGCAAAAAGGCAGAGCGGGCGAGCACGTCCACTTGGGCGCCCGCGTCATTAATGTAATATTCCCGCGTCACATTAAAGCCGGCAAATTCTAACTATCGGGCCAGCGCATCGCCAAATACAGCTCCGCGGCAATGACCAACATGCATTGGACCGGTGGGATTGGCAGAGACATATTCTACGTTTAGTTTTTCCCCCTTGCCCAGATCAGGGCGGCCATAGCCTTCTGGATCAGCCAAAACAGCTTTAACGATACCGCCCCAAAACGCATCATCGAGGCGCAAATTGATAAAGCCAGGCCCGGCAACGTCTGCTGATTTTACAATTTCAAGCGCGCCCAGTTTTTCTGCGATGGTTTGGGCTAAATCGCGCGGGGGCTGTTTGGCTGCTTTGGCCAGCACCATGGCCGCATTGGTGGACAAATCCCCATGACCAGAGTCGCGCGGCGGTTCAACGATGACGGCATGGCGCGGGGCATCTTCTGGCAGCACTTTGTCTGCTGCCAACTGATCCATAATGTCTGACAGATGATCCTGGAATAGCTCAAAAATGTCCATAACCGCTCCCAAAGGGCAAATTGTTGCGTGAAAATCAAATATGATGTGAGCTGCCTAACGCAAATCTGGGGTAACGTCAAACAATCGGCGATGTTCTTGCACGGCAAAACGGTCTGTCATGCCAGCGACAAAATCGCAAATGTGCCAGGCTTTGGCCTGCTCATCTTCAGTTTGCAACAAGGCTTGCCAGTCTTCAGGCATTGTTTCGTTTGACTTTTGATATGTTTCAAACAAATCAATAACGATGTCTTGTGCGGCTCCCATAACTTTCATAACCCATTCATTGCGATAAACGCGGGTGAATAAAAAGGCGCGCAGCTCTTTAAGCTCTTTTTCAATTATGGGTGAGAATTGCACGAGCAAATCGCCAGCATTGCGAATATCGTCTTGCGTCTTAATATTATGGGTTTGCAGCAGGTTTTGGGTTTGTTGCACCACATCAGCAATCATTAATGTGATCAAGCGCCGATTTAGTTCGTAAAGCCCTCGCCCTTGGGGCAAAACACCATAGCTGTCTGCAATGGCCGCTAACTGTCTTTTGGTTAAGGTGATCTGCTCTAAATCATCAACTTTTATAAGCCCCGCGCGCAGTCCGTCATCAATATCATGATTGCAATAGGCAATGTCGTCAGCAATGGTGGCCACTTGTGCTTCGAGTAAAGGGTAACGCTCTAAATCTAGGTCATACTGTTGGTTGAAGATTTCAATGTAAGGGGCCGATGAGCTGGCTTGGAGCGGGCCATTGTGTTTTACAATGCCTTCCAAACATTCATAACTTAAATTAAGCCCGTCAAACTGTGCATATTTATGCTCCAGCAAAGTGACATGCTTTAAGCTTTGGGCGTTATGATCAAACCCGCCGAAATCCGCCATAACCTGATTTAGCGCGCGCTCACCGGCATGACCGAAAGGGGAATGGCCCAGATCATGCGCCAAAGAAATTGCCTCAGTGAGATCTTCATCCAAGTTCAGCATGCGGGCAATGGAGCGGGCAATTTGGGCAACCTCTAGGGTGTGGGTTAACCTAGTGCGGTAATGATCACCTTCATGGTAAATGAACACTTGGGTTTTATGGGTTAGCCTGCGAAAGGCGGTGGAATGAATGACCCTGTCGCGATCGCGCTGGAAAGGTGAGCGCATAGAACAGCCCTGTTCAGCAAAAAGCCGGCCACGGCTGGGGGCTTGATGGGCCGCAAAGCCCAGCCTTTCGCCTTCTTGGCTTTTGGGTAAAACTGGCTGCGTTCTTGCTGTATCTGACATTACGATTTGACGCCCCATGGCTTGACTTTTAAAACAACACACCTATCTTGATTTAGACCTTTTGCGTTATTTTAACAAAAGGGATTCACAGATTTATAATGGTTTTAAGCCTAAATTTTATGAATTGAAAGCCCATGGGACAAATGACAACACCTGTTTCATTAACTGATCGTGCTGCATCACGCATTAATGAGATTGTAAAAGACGAACCAACAGGGACAATGCTGCGCGTCAGCGTTGAAGGGGGCGGCTGTTCTGGCTTTTCGTATAAGTTTGATTTGGTGCAAGACAAAACAGATGATGATTTCGTGATTGAAAACCAGGGTGCTGTTGTTTTGGTGGATCAAATGTCGCTTAATTTCTTGGATGGGTCTGAAATTGATTTTGTTGACGCACTTATTGGTGCCTCGTTTCAAATCAACAATCCGAATGCCACAGCCAATTGTGGTTGTGGGACTAGTTTTTCGATTTAAACTTTCCCATACCAAGCTGGTTGACAGCAGGCCGCATGCCTTTTATGCAGCAATAAGCAAGCAAAGGCATCTCTCATGAAAATTGCAACCTGGAACATCAATGGCATTAAAGCCCGCATTACCAATCTAGAGCGCTGGCTCAAAGAAGCTGAACCGGATATTGCCTGTTTACAAGAGATTAAATCGGTGGACGAAAACTTCCCTTCTGAGGTGTTTGAGGGCATGGGCTATAATGTGGCTGTGCATGGCCAGAAAAGCTTTAATGGGGTGGCTATTTTTTCCAAACTGCCTTTTGATGAGATCAACAAAGGTTTGCCGGGCGATGAAACAGATGAGCAAGCCCGTTATTTAGAAGCCGTTATTTCAACTGCATCCGGGGCTCTGCGGGTGGCCTCAATCTACCTGCCAAATGGCAACCCGGTAGAGAGTGAGAAATATCCTTACAAACTGGCATGGATGGAGCGATTAAAAAACCACGCCCGCTCTTTGCTTGCTTTTGAAGAGCCTTTGGTGCTTGCAGGTGATTATAACATCATCCCGACAGAGCAAGATGTTTACAACCCCAAAGCTTGGGCAGATGACGCTTTGTTTTTGCCTGAAAGCCGGGCGGCTTATCATGCGATTATAAACTTAGGGCTAACCAGTGCATTTGAGGCCACTTTAAACCAGCCGCATCGTTATACCTTTTGGGATTATCAAAGAGGGGCTTGGCAAAAGGATCATGGCATTCGCATTGACCACCTGCTTTTGTCCCCGCAAGCGGCTGACAAACTTTCCGGTTGCCACATTGACCGCCCGACAAGGGGCTGGGAGAAACCTTCTGATCATGTACCAGTTTGTATTGAGCTGGATGTTTAATCACAGCATGCCTTAAAATTTCAATTATTAAAACCTTTGCAAAAACTCTTGCAAATTTTTGGCGCACCAGTGAGGCTCAATCATTGGCAAAGTGTGCGGTGCTGTCTCATGCCAGATGATTTGGTCTGGCTGCCATTGGGTTTCAGTGACTTGGCTTGGCACGATTTTATCCTTTTTGCTGGCAAGAATGCATTTTGAACAAGTTAGGTTGGGTCCGTTAGAGCTCAATTGCCACTTGGCCAACCAGTTCAACCCCTCTAACAAGCGACTTTGATTAAGTTTGTCAGCCTCTGGCTTGCCAGGAACCCCAGCTTGACGCCAAAAATGACTGAGCTGGGCGACTGGTTTTTTCTCGATGCCGCGTTGCATGAGCTGTAAGGTTTTCTGATCAGCACATTGGGTAAAATCGCTAAACCCGGCAATGGCAACAAAGCCTGTTAGATTTAATGGCTTCTCTTGCAGAAACTTGAGCACCCATAGGCTGCCAAGTGAATGGCCGATATAAATGGCTGGTTCTGACCACTCCTGCCAATTAGTTTTTCCGCCTGCAATAAAGCCAAGATCAATGGTGTGACAGTCATGTGTTGCCAGCGCAGATATCATTGGGTCCCACATGGTGCTGTTTAGGCCCCAGCCATGGACGAAGACCAAGGGAATGCTCATTGCCCTGCCCCGCTCGTTTGTTTGTAGGTTTTCAATGCGCCGATCAGCTTATCCATATCCTCCTGACTATGGGCAGCGGAAAAGGCAAAGCGTAAACGGGCTGTCCCTTTGGGCACAGTGGGGGGGCGGATGGCGCTGGCCCAGAGGCCTTTTGATTTTAGGTTTTCAGAAAGGTCTAGAGCGGCTTGGCTCGATCCGACAATGAGGGGCACGATTTGGGTTTGGGAGGCGCCTGTGTCGAAGCCTACAGCTTGCATTTCTTGGCGAAAGTTGGCGGCATGGTTGGCAACCGTTTGGCGCTCTTGGTCCAGATCGGGCAATAGATCAAGAGCCGCGTTAATCGCGCCCAAAGTTGCTGGTGGCAAGGCGGTTGAATAAATCAGCCCGCCGCAGCGTTGGATTAAATAGTCAATCATTGTTTGGCTTGCAGCTACATAGGCGCCAAAGCTGCCACACGCTTTTGAAAATGTGCCGATAACCATATCAGCTTTACTGCCCAGCCCCTTACCGCCTTCTCCTAACACACCAAAGCCATGGGCATCATCTGCAATCAACATCGCCTCATTTGCTTGGCAGACATCGGCGAGCTGATCCATTGGCGCCCTATCTCCATCCATACTGAAAACCGTTTCTGTTAAGCAAAAGCGAGGGTGTTCTGGGTCACTGGCTTTCAGCAAATTTTCGGCATGTTCGACATCTAAATGGCGATAACGGCTCTGCCTGACGCCAGCCGCTTTGCATCCAAAATGCATACTGGCATGGTTTAATTTATCGCTCACAACGGTGGGGGGGTGCTTTAAAACTGTTTTGTCAAACAAAGCTTGCAACACTGTTCCGTTCGCCTGAAAACCAGAGGCCAACACCAGGGCGGCCTCTTTTCCTTTCAGCTTGGCAATTTTGGCTTCTATCTCTTGAAACGGGCTTAAATTTCCCGTCACCAACCGCGAGGCACCGCTGCCATTGCCATAGCGGGCAGCAAAGTCTTGAGCCCCTTCACTCAATTTAGGGTGAGATTTAAGGCCTAAATAATCATTTGAGGAGAAATTTATATAGGTGGCCCCGTTAACTTTAAGGGTGGCACCTTGGCCCGGCTCAACAAAAATAAGCTTGCGGGACAAATTTTTCTCATGGTAATTGGTCAAAAATGTCTTATAAACGGTTTCAAATGATTTCATTGGCTTTTTGGGGATGTTATTTTGTTTCCAAACAGCGTTTTAGCACGAATTAGAGACTTATGGACGATTTTACACCAGCTTCACATGACGACGAGCCAACTTTAAGCGAGCCTTTGCAACAAACACGCCCTAGAAATGCCCTCATCCGCCATGATTGGCAAACAGATGAGATTGTGGCTTTGCTCGAAAGCCCGCTGATGGAACTCCTCTATAAGGCGCAAACGATCCATCGTCAATTTCATGAAGATGGCAGCGTGCAATTGGCCAGCCTTTTGAGCATTAAAACGGGTGCCTGCCCGGAAGATTGTAAATATTGCCCGCAATCGGCCCACTACACCAAAAAGACCGGTTTGCAAAAACAACCGCTATTGCCAGTGGATGATGTGTTGGCAAAGGCAACAAAAGCCAAAGAGGCCGGCGCGACCCGGTTTTGCATGGGCGCGGCGTGGCGCAATGTGCGTGACGGAGAGGCCTTTGACCAAGTGGTGGATATGGTCCAGGGTGTCACCGATATGGGGATGGAAGCGTGTGTGACTTTAGGCATGCTGACAGAGCCGCAAGCTGAACGGCTTAAAGAAGCTGGGCTTGTCTCTTATAATCACAATATTGATACCTCGCCTGAATTTTACAGTGAGATCATCACTACCCGTACCTTTGAGGATCGGTTAGATACCATTTCTAACGTGCAAAAAGCCGGTATCTCTTTATGCTCTGGCGGCATCATCGGCATGGGTGAGACCATTGTTGACCGGGCTCGCATGCTGGAAGTTCTGGCCAATCTGGACCCGCACCCAGGTTCTGTGCCAATTAACGCGCTGGTGCCTGTGGCTGGCACGCCGCTTGAGAAAAATAAGCGCGTAGATTCAATTGAGCTTGTGCGCATGGTCGCCACGGCCCGGATCTTAATGCCAAAGGCGCGTGTTCGTTTGTCCGCAGGTCGGGAGAATTTGAACGATGAGGCTC
>JANQQH010000372.1 GCA_028285025.1 Hyphomicrobiaceae bacterium
AAGCACCCAATGGTTAAAAGGATAAAATTTAAAATCATGGCATGGCGCGCAGCATGCAAAAAGGCAGGGGCTGTGCGATGCAAAGAAATCAACACCGCGCCAATGGCAGCAAAATTTAAAATCAATGCCAAACTTGTCGCACCAAGCCCTAGCTCAATAAGGGTGCCATTCATAATTTCACTCCCACACTCATAATTTGACGTCCATCAGGTCCCTCAGGCAGATGCCTTACGACCGGCTCTGGGCTTTAGCGCCCCATTTAACAACAGCGCCAATCGTTCAATGCCCTGATTAATTTCAGACAAAGACAGCGCGCCAAACCCAAAAATTAAAATCTGGCGCACCTTTTGATCAGCAACTTTTAAAGTTTTCGAGTTTAAATATGATCCACCTGTTCCCAGCGGATACAGTTTTAACTGATACTTTTTCAAGGCCTGATCCGCGATTTTTGCAGCCGAACCAAACCGGTCAGGAACCGGCCAACTAAGTTGCAATCCCCCCTGTGGGCTTACAAAAGCAGTCTCACCAAAATGAGAGTGAAGCGCTTGTTCTAAAACATCGCGCTTGTCCTTAGCCCTTTTGACGCATTTACGCAAATGGCGGTCATAAGCCCCACTTTCCAAAAATTCTGCCATACTTGCCTGTTCCAGGGTGGAAGGGCCACAAAGCATTCTTTGACGGATCAATGTGGCAACTTTAACCAGCGGGCGCGGTAACACCAAAAATCCCATTCCCAAAGCAGGTCCCATTGCTTTTTCAAACCCGCCCAAATAAATCACATCATCATGATTGTCCAAGCCCTTAAGCGCCGTCAGCGGTGCGCCAGAAAAACAAAAGTCACTATCACTTTCATCTTCCACCACCATCAAACCTGAAGTGCGCGCCCACTCCAATAGCTCAATGCGTCTGGGCAAAGACAGGCTAAGCCCCAACGGAAAATGTTGCCCTGGGCAAACATATACCATGCCCTTTAAAGCATCTATTTTAATGTTGGCTAGCAAATCTGTGCGCAAGCCATCTTCATCTACCTCAACAGCTATAAGCTCAGCCTTTTCAAAGCGAGCCAATTCTGCAACACCAGCAGGCCCTGGTGATTCCATAATTACATAAGGTTTGTCTTGCTCTTGTCCTGGTACATGCAGCAGTAACTGACTTAATAAAGCGCGAGCATCTTGGACACTAGCCGTGATGACAATGTCTTGTGCCCGTGTAATGATGCCACGCGCTGGGCCCAGATGGTCAGCAATCGCCCGGCGCAATTCATAAAGACCTTGAGCGTCTACGTGATTAAGATAACGCTCAATCTGTAAACACTGACGATGATAAATCCGCCGCCAGGCGCCAACGGGGAATAAATCTGGATCCATCAACCCAGGGCAAAAGTCTATGCTCAAATCAAGATCTTCTGGCTGCAATTCAACCAAACCGGTAAGATCTGTTTTGCCACCATCAAAGTCAAAATCAGGATCTGTCAGATGTTGGCCAGCAATAAATTGCGCTGTAGAAACAGCTCCATCATGAGCCAGGGCATTAGAAGAAGGGGCATCATTAACCGACTCTTTTAACAAAATACCATCATCAGGAATCGCCTTACTTACAAACGTCCCAATAGAACGTTAGCTTTCAATATACCCTTCTGCTAGCAACCGATCATAAGCCAAAACAACAGTGTTACGAGAAACCCCAAGCTGCTCACTCAGTGTCCGTGTAGCAGGCAAAGCTTGACCAGATTTTAACTGGCCATCATGAATCATGGCTCTAATCTGTTCAAACAATTGCGCCTGTAAAGGTCGCTCAGCATGAACATTGAGCATAAATGTCACTGTTGGTTCTGCAGCTTTATACATTATTGGATACCTTGAAAGTTATGTACGTTTATCAGGCAGCCATTATTATGTGGACCTATTTATTACCCATAATCTAAAACAATTATAAGTCCAATTTCAAGGGATTTCATAGGGCCACAGAATGAAAAAATGCGGCAAATAGGCACATGAAAGCAAATATTACAAAGATTTAATTTCTTATTGTAATTTTTACAGCACTAGGCTCAGGACCTATTAATCACAAGTAATGTGTAATTATATGGTCTAGATACCTCTATTGTAAAAAAGCTCACCTCTCTGCCCAACAATCTTTGGATCAGGGGCACAAGCAACAGCAAGGTCTTTGTTTTCATAATCCAACTGGTTTAACACCAGTTGTAAAGCGCCAATGCGCGCTCGTTTTTTGTCATTGGACAAAATCACTGTCCAGGGGGTTTTAGGGTGATGGGTTGCTTTAAACATCTGCTCTTTAACATCAGTGTAAGCCTCCCACTTATCTATGGCTTTTAAATCAATCGGTGAGATTTTCCATTGTTTAAGTGGGTCATGTTGGCGTTGATACAAGCGTTGCAATTGCATTTCCTGGCCAATGGTCAGCCAAATTTTAATCAAACGAATACCATCATTAACCAACCGTTCTTCAAAGGCCGGCGCCTCTTGCAAAAAAGCGCGGTGCTGCTCATCAGAGCAAAACCCCATCACCGGTTCAACCCCAGCCCGGTTGTACCAAGAGCGATCAAAAAAAGCCATGTCACCTGCCGTTGGCAAATGCGCAATATAACGTTGAAAATACCATTGCCCGCGCTCAATTTCAGTTGGTTTTGCGAGCGCCACCACATGGGCACGGCGCGGATTTAAATGTTGAGTAAAGCGAGCAATTGTGCCCCCTTTGCCAGCCGTATCGCGCCCCTCAAACACAATCACAACCCGTTCACCACTATTGGCCAAAGAGCGCTGTAATTTCAATAACTCGATTTGCAAGTGGAACAGTTTCTTTTCATAAAGCTTGCGCTTCATTTTTTTGCCGTAAGGATAATTGCCACTGGCCAGAGCATTATCCTTAATCCAAGGGTCAAGGTTCTTGTTTGCCAGATCAAAATTAGAAATAGCTTTTTTGCGTGTCTGATCACTCATAAATGCCCCCAATAGCTTGGCTAACAATTGTTAAACAGTGACACTGAAGATATCAAATTGTCATAAAAACGAAATAATTGATTTAGGCCGTCAACTCAAAAAAGTTAATTTATCGATTTACAGCCTAACAGGCAGACAACAATCAACACTATTAAGTGTTGACATTTTGCCGTATAACCCTTGCTCACAATAGGCCCTGACCCCTAGCAATAAACAAATGAACAAAAACCATTTAACAAAATTACTTTTACGAGCATTCTGGCGTTTGAAAATGACCTGGCATTATTTGCTAGCCATAGCCATTGGGCTGGTAATTTTAACCAATGTGACTGATTGGGGGGGCAAGAACGCAGTCCTTTTGTTTGTATTGCTGTTGCTATGTTTCACATTAATGGATGTGCCTTATGAGGAAGACCAACGTCAACTTTTAAGAAACAAAAAAACAAAGCCAAAAAGGCCTGCATCTCAAGAGCATCAAAGCCTGTCTCTTTTAATCGAAGCCTTGCCAAACCCTATAATAATCCTAACCAGAGCCAACACTTTGCTGTTTGCCAATGAACAAGCCAGGATCTTGTTTAACATCAATCAAACAGGCCAAGACATTTCCGCCATCATTCGTACACCCGATTTATTGGAGGCCATCGGCATGGTCGCCACTAATCACGTTAGACAAAAAATTCAATTAACAGAACGTGTACCCATTGCCCGTCATTTCACCGTACAGATATCATCAATCATCGATAAATCAGGTAAATTAAAAACGCAAAATAATGATGACCCAGCACTCATAATCCATTTTTATGATCTAACCGAACAAGAGCGCCTCAACCGCATGCGCGCAGACTTTATTGCCAATGCCAGTCATGAATTAAGAACCCCGCTAGCCTCTCTGCTTGGTTTTATTGAAACACTACAAGGCCCCGCCCGTGATGATGAAGCAGCACGTGATAAATTTTTAGATGTTATGGCCACCCAAGGCAAAAGGATGACAGGGCTAATCGATGATTTGCTATCCTTAAGCCGCATTGAGATGAACGCACACAAACACCCCAAGGACAAAGTTGATATAACCAACATCATGCGCGCAACCGTCGATATTCTCAGCCCCCTTGCCAAAACGCAAAATATAACCCTGAATTTAGACCAACCCTCAGAACAAGTCTTTGTTATTGGCAATCAAGATGAGCTCTCACAGGTGTTTCAAAATCTGGTTCACAATGCCATTAAATACGGCCAATCAGAAACAAAAGGCACCAACGCGATAGAGATAAGGATTGAAAAAAGAGGGCAAGATAAAGTGATCGTTGATGTGCAAGATTATGGCATCGGCATCGATCCTGTCCACATTCCAAGATTAACAGAGCGATTTTACCGGGTTGATGTGCAGCAAAGCCGGGAAAAGGGCGGTACAGGCCTTGGCCTTGCCATTGCCAAA
>JANQQH010000389.1 GCA_028285025.1 Hyphomicrobiaceae bacterium
AACAAGGTCTGAAAGGCTGGGTTTATAAAAATTGGGTACGAGAAATTGCTGGTTAGATGCTAAAGTTTTGTGTGAGCTGGGTTGGCCTAGTTTGACACAAGTGGCTCAAACTCTTTTATGACCTGTTCGTAAACACAGCGTTTAAACGGCACAATCAGGCCGGGGAGCTGCTTTGGTTGTTCCCATCGCCATTGGTCAAATTCTGCTTTTTGGTCTGGTTTTTCTTCAATATCAATCTCGCGCTCATCACCTTCAAAGCGCATGGCAAACCATTGTTGTGTCTGACCGCGATATTTTCCCTTTAAGGCCTTGCCCCATAAGTCTTTGGGCAGTTCATAATCAAACCATTTTTCTGCTGCTTGAACAATGCTGACAGAGGTAATGCCGGTCTCTTCTTGTAACTCACGCAAGGCAGCCTGTTCAGGCTCTTCGCCCTTATCAATGCCCCCTTGTGGCATTTGCCAGATAAAGGGCCCGTCAGGTTTGTCATGTGGCTTGGAAATGCGGCGCCCAATCCAGACTTTGTTGTCTTGGTTTAATAAAAAAATGCCAACGCAGCGGCGCAATGGTAACTCGTTAAAGTCTGTCATCAGGTTTTTGGTTCCGTTGATAAAGGCTGAGCAGTCGGTGTTTCTCTTAATACTCAGAGCATTTCACTTTTGGGGCGGAACGCTCTAAGCTATTATTCGATAAGGGCTTTATAACAATTTTTTGAATTGTTTGCAGTCGATATTTGTCGGTTTTGGGCAAAAGCCTAGCTTTGAGGTTGAACAACCATGTGAGTAAGAGGAACAAGAGTGATGCCACGTTGTTTTAAATTGCTGGCCCATTCGTTAAGGCGTTGAATGGAGAGGGGCAGTGCGCTGGCCACGCCAATGGCGCTTCCTTGTTGATGTGCGGTTTCTTCTAGGCGTTTTAAGGCTTGATCTATGGCTTGCTTGTTTTTTATTTCATCAATGACCATTGTGCCTTGGATGTATTCTAATTTGAGTTCCTGCGAAATTTTGTAAGGGGCGTTTGCTGTTTGGCTGTTATGATCCATATATAGTAGCCCGCGGTTTTTGATTTCGCGCATAATGGAATAGACGGCATTTTCATGAGAAATGAACTTACTGCCATCTAAATTGATAATGCCGACATAGCCTGTCATGCGCCCCATGAGCCAGGTTAAGCGTTCTATATTCACTTGGTCTGTTTGATAAGAGAGCAAAGTATGTGGGCCTGGGTCATTATCTGGATAGTCAAATGGTTCCATGGGAACTTCTAAAATAAGTTCATGACCGGCGGCTCTGGCTCGTCTTGTCCAGTTTTTTAACTGTCTGGCATAAGGGTTAAAGCTTAAGGTGATTTGCGCTGGTAAGTTTTCTATTGCGTTTTCCGTGGTTGGTTGGGAAAGCCCAAGCCCGGTAACAACCAGGGCGATGGTTTTTAAATTTTCACCTTTTACTTTTGAAGGGCGGGCGTATACATCTAGCGCGCGGCGGCCATCATCTGCAATGCGCGGAATTAAGCCATATTTGTTTTTTTCAACCAATTCTGGAAGTGGGGCGGGGGGCAGGCCTATTTTGCCGATATATTCAAGTTGATCTTGATGGTTTTTCTGAACTTTCTGTTTGACAGTTTTTTTTGCCGTTTTGCCTGTGTCTGGGCGGTCTTGTTTTTTGGCAAAATAACGCGGGACTTTTTGAACCTCTTTGGTTCCTTTGATTTTGCGTTCGCGTTTTTTTAAAATCAGTTCAGCTTGTTTTTTGGCTAGGTTTTTTTCTGCTTGTTGTCGGTCTTTTATTTGCAAAACAGAAAAGGGTTGCCCGCCCAAAGGGTCTTTTACCAGTGTCATGATTAGGAAAAAAAGAACAAGGGCAATGCCAGTGAACATGCTGGTGATGTATAATTGTTTCATGAGGCTTGCCACCTTTTGTTTAGAACGCTTTTGTTTCAAAATAAACGTTCTTTAGGAGACCACTCAACACGTAACGCAATCAACTATTTTAAAGTGATGGGGTGATGTCTTTTTCATTAAAAATGTTCAACGTGCTATAGGGTTTCATCATTTTATGGAATCGCAGTAACGCGATAAGCCTTTGTTTAAACATTTCATTTTGCCAAAACCGGTACCTATTTATGGGTGAAATGCTCTAATCATCAAAAAATAAGTATGGGAGAGCAAAAATTGTACTCCCATTCTTATTTTTCTCAGATTAGCTTGAAACTATTACCTGATTCCTAATGAATTCTAGGTTTTTCAGGCCTTTTAGGGGCTTGGCGGCTGTTCTGCTTGAGTTTTATCCATATCTGCAGCCTGGCTATTGTCTTGAACCTTTTCCTTCATGGAGGTTTTGTCGTCTTTTTTGGGAAGCTCGACCTCTCCATGTAGAAATTTAATAGCATATTGCAACTGGGCATCTTTTTTGGGGTCTGTTGGAACAAACGATAAAGAGCCATGTTGTTCTTCATTTTTCTCATTCACAGAAATATGGCCTCTTAAGCTTGCCTCGCCTTTGGTTTTAATCGGCTTGCCTTTGAACTCTTCGGGTAATTCTTGTTGAACAACCACAGTGGGAACAATGCCTTTGGCTTGAATAGAGGTGATCGAAGGCGTGTAGTACAGCGCTGTTGTTAAGCGAATAGCACCGTTAGAGCCTAATGGAATGATGGTTTGTACTGAGCCTTTGCCAAAAGTGCGTGAGCCAACAAGGGTTGCGCGTTTATGATCAAGCAAGGCACCTGCGACAATTTCTGAAGCAGAAGCTGAGCCACCATTAATCAGAATGACGATTTTTTTGCCATCAGAAATATCACCGCGCCGGGCGGTTGCTCTTTGTGTTTCTTCTAGGTTGCGGCCTCGTGTGATTACAATAGCCCCTTCATCTAAAAACGCATCAGAGACTTTAATGGCTTGTTCTAAGAGGCCACCAGGGTTGTTTCTAAGGTCAATGATATACCCTTTTAAATTTTCCTGGCCAATTTCATCGCGAATTTTTTTCACGGCTTCTTGCAAACCGGAAGCGGTGCGTTCATGGAAAGAGGGGAGGCGAATATAGCCTATATCTTTGCCTTCAATGCGGTGGCTCACTTTGTTGATTTGAATGATGGCGCGTTTGATTTTTATATCAAACGGTTCGTTCACATTTTTGCGCAATATGGTAATGGTAATCTGTGATCCAACTGGTCCGCGCATGCGGTCAACCGCCTCACGCAAGCTTAGCCCTTCTACTTCTTCGCCATTGAGGTGAGAGATAAAGTCACCAGGCAAAATACCGGCTTTGGCTGCTGGTGTGCCATCTATCGGGCTGATGACTTTGACCAAGTTATTTTCCATGCGCACTTCAATGCCCAGACCGCCAAATTCACCGCGGGTTTGCACTTGCATGTCATTAAGGCTTTCAGGGCTTAAATAGGCCGAATGAGGGTCTAGCGAAGTCAGCATGCCGTTAATGGCGCTTTCAATAAGCTTTTTGTCGTCAGGCTTTTCAACATAGTCATTGCGCACACGCTCAAGAACGTCGCCAAATAAATCTAAATGGCGATAAATGCTCTTATTGCCAGCTTGTGCTGATAAGATATCCTTTGAACCAACAACTATCCCGCCAATAACGCCGCCAGCTAAGATCAACGACAGACATGTTGTAAACGTTTTAACATTCATTTTTGCAAACCTTTTTTAGCACCATCTCAACTGTTATTTGTTTTTTTCAGTTGCTTTGTGCGCATCTTATCGCGTTGAGAGTGATATATCTATCTTAAGTTATGTTCTGGCGTTTTTTTATGTTGTTTTTACGGCATTTCACCTGCCAGAGAGTGTAAATAGGGCCGTTAACGGTTTATATGACTGTACTTTGTTGAAGTGCACCTTATTTAACCGCTATTTGATCGTTTGCCCACCAGGGGGAGGGGTCAATGGGCGTGCTGTCTTTTCTAAATTCAATGTATAACACAGGTTGATTGGTTTTTTTAGTCTCTTTTTGGCCAAGGGCCTGATCTATCATGGAGCCAATGGGCTCTCCTGCGAGTACAAATTGGCCAGTTTTAACATCAATGCGGTCCATTCCGGCTAATAAAATATGATAGCCACCGCCTGCATTGATAATAAGCAATTGACCGTAAGAACGAAATTTTCCAGCGTAGGCGATCCAGCCATCAGCAGGAGAAGTGATTTGGGCATTGGGGCGTGTTTCGATGCTGATGCCTTTTGAACGATTGCCATATTTCATTTTTTCACCAAAGGTGCGCAAAATACGTCCGCGGGCTGGCAATGAAAGCGTGTGTTTAACTTTAGAAAATGGCATGGCTGGTTCAATGCGCCCAGGGTTGGTAAAAGCAATGGTTTTCTTTTCATCGGGGCTCAGTTCAACAGAGACTTTTTTGCCAATCCTTTGCTGGGCTATTTTTTCATCTTCTATCAATTGTTTTTCATAGCCGCCAAGCTCAGTGCGCCGTTGTAAATCTTGGTCTACTTTTTTGATCAAATCGCCAAGGCTAGCAACAGATTTTGAGTGTTCCTTGGCCCGGTCTTCAATTTGTTGTAATTCTCGATTGCGGTCTAAAATGCGCTGTTTTTTTTCGCTGAGCAGTTCTTTTAAGCGTATTCGGTCTGTTTCCATTTCAGCATTTTGAATGCGCAATCGTTCTGATTGTTGGGCAATGTCTTTTTTAAGTGTGACGATTTCCCCGATTTTTGTTTTTAAGCTTTCGGCCTGGCGGTTTAATTTTGGCACAAGGTTGGACATTAGCATGGCGCTGCGCACCATTTTTAAGGCGTCTTCCTTATGTGTTGCCATGATGGGCGGTGGGTTGCGGCCCATACGTTGTAAAAGCCCCAACATTTCCCCAATGGCAACGCGTCTTTCTTGCAAGGAGCGGCGCATGTTTTTTTCCTGTGCTTGCATGGTTTTGAGGCGGGCCTCTAGCGTGTCCAGTGAGCTTTCGCTTTTTTGGATTCGCTTGGCGTAATCAATGAGTAATTTGGTTAAACGGGCGCGGTCTTTATCTAGGGCGGCCACTTGCCCTTTCACGCCGGCCTTCTTGGATTGAATCTCTTGGAGAGCCTTTTTCTTCTCTTCAAGCTGTTTGCGAAATTGCTCACGCTTTTGTTGTTCAGTTTTTACGGCTTGTGGGTCTTCGGCCTCTTGAGCCGTGACAAAGGGAGGGGCAAGAAAGAGCGCGGTAATGCCAATTAAATAAAGCGCTATGTATAAGCCGATTTTTTTCAAAGAGAGAGGAACCTTCATTAGCACAATCTGGATTACGAAAAATTGGTATTTATTGAGGCCACGTGATTCTCTAGCATAGAATTGCGCTGAAATCACGGCGCAAATATCTATTCTGAGTGTTTTACCCAATGGGGACGTCTAATATATGGGATATAGTACTCTTTCGGTGCGTTTTATGTATAATCAGTGTGTGTTCATTCACGATGATAGGGGTGGTCAGCCCAGATGGTCAGGGTGCGGTAGAGTTGTTCCAATAAAAAAACACGGGCCAGGCCATGGGGTAGGGTTAATTTTGATAAGGACAGAGTTGTTTGGGCTTTTTTTAGCTGCTGTTTGTCATGTCCATCAGGCCCACCAATGAAAAAGCTAATGTGCTGGGTTCCCTCATGCTGAATAGATTTTATTTTATCAGCAAATTTGGCGCTGGTTAATTCGCTTCCCCGTTCATCTAAAAAGATAAGATGGGCTTGATTGTTGGCTTGTGAGAGCAGCTTGGACGTTTCTTCTTGTTGGCGTTTTTGTGCGCTGCTTTGTTTGGATTCGTTAATCTCTTTGACTATGCAGTTTTTTATCCCCTGGGCTGGGCCAGCTTTTTGAAGGCGCTGCAAATAGCGTTGTTGCAAGGTTTGTTCTGCGTCTTGCTTAAGCCGCCCAACGGTTAGGATTTCTATATGAAGCATGGGGTTAGAGCCTCAGATCCAGAAGCTTTTGAAGCTTATTGGGTGCTTTGGTCCTCAGGGCGTTCTGCCAACCACATTTTTTCAATATTGTAAAATTCGCGCACTTCAGGGCGGAAAACGTGGATGATGATGTTGCCCGCATCAATTAACACCCAATCACAATTATCTTGTCCCTCAATGCGTGCGCGGCCATGGCCTTGCTCTTTCAAAGCCCGCGCCAGTTGGTCAGCAATGGCGCCAACATGACGGTGTGAGCGGCCAGAGGCCACAACCATATAGTCACCTATTGATGATTTGCCCTCCAAATCAATGGTGGTGATGTCTTGTGCCTTTGCATCTTCAAGGGTTTGGATGGTTAAATCGAGTTGAACCTGCGAACTGGTTTTAGTTGCGGCGATGGATGATGCAGAGCTCATAGGGACTGCATCCTCATTTTGTGTGTGCATGGGTGTTGGATAGCCTTTGTATGATGATGAAATGAATGAATGGATCTATTCAAAGTTCTATATGACCGTTTGTGAGTGGCAAAATGGCCTGTTTTTCTATAAAGAGTTTTCCCTTCAAATACGCTTTGGCTAAGGTTGCTTAGCGGTTTGTTTTGCAGCAAACAATTAACATTGTTTTCTAAATCAAAAGAAGCGTGCAAGTTGGGTTGTTCTCCACCTGTAAAAGGGCCCTCAATAAACTCAGTTGTTAAATCTTTGGGTCCATTTCATTATTTACAAGAGGCCACTTTAATAGAGTTGGCTTATGACTTCAAGTTTTTCTCTGCTTGGCGCAATTGGGTTGAGGACAAGGGAGATAGCTTGTGGGTCAGATAGCTCCAGGCAGGGGCTGGTTTGGTGGCCAAACGTTTGGCCGCAAATTGGTTAATTTGAAATTGTTTAAATTTATGCGCTGCTGGGCTTGCCATAGCCTTTAAGTGATAGCCAGGCCGGTCAAAAACGGCGATGGGCATGGTTTTAAAAATATCTTGCCAATGCTGCCAGGTGTGAAATGTAACCAAATTATCTGCACCCATTAACCAAACAAAATGCACGCCCTTATAACGCCGTTTTAAAAACTTTAATGTCTGGGCGGTGTAATTGGTGGGCAGGCTGGCCTCAAAACCAGTGATTTCAATATGTTTGTGCTGGCTGATTTGTTCAGCTTGCTCTAGCCGAGCTGAAAGGTCGGCTAAATGGTCATGCGATTTAATTGGGTTGCCTGGCGAGACAAGCCACCAGACCCGATCCAGATTAAGGTGTTTGAGCGCCATTTGGCTGATCAGTTGATGCCCGGCATGAGGCGGGTTAAATGAGCCGCCCAACAGTCCGATGCGCGTGCTCGGCGTTGCAAGAGGGGGCTGGACATTTAAACCGCCAAAATTTTGGGGTAAGGTTTGCGGGCTTGTCTTTTGCGGGTTCAAGGGGGCTTTTCTTTTCTTAAGGGGCTAAAATTTATGCCGGGCGGGTTTGGCCTTGGCCATGGACCACATATTTAAAGCTGGTCAATTGTTCAACCCCCACAGGGCCGCGCGCATGCATTTTACCAGTGGCGATACCAATCTCTGCGCCCATGCCAAATTCACCGCCATCGGCAAATTGGGTTGAGGCGTTGTGCATGATTATGGCACTGTCGATTTGATTGACAAAGGCCTCGACCGCTTGTGGGTTTTCAGCGATGATGGCTTCGGTATGGTTTGAGCTATGCATGTTAATGTGCTCAATCGCGCCAGAGACCCCAGCTACTTGTTTGGCTGAAATGATGTTGGATAAATATTCTGTGTCCCAATCACTATCAGAGGCAGGTTCTATCTGTTGGTTTAATTGGCTAAGAGCTTGATCTCCTTTAATCTGACAGTTAGCTTTTAGCAAGGCTTCCAGGATAGCGCGTTTGGTATCTTCCTCTAGTGCTTCATCAAGCAACAAAGTTTCAGCTGCGCCGCAAATGCCAGTGCGGCGCATTTTGGCATTGACCACAACATTAACCGCCATGTCTTTATCTGCTGAGCGATCAACGTAAACATGGCAAATGCCTTCTAAATGGCTAAAGACAGGAACGCGGGCTTCGTCTTGCACGCGGGCCACCAAGCTTTTGCCCCCGCGCGGTACAATCACATCAACGGTTTGGTTTAAACCTTTCAGCATCTGGCCAACCGCGGCTCTGTCTGTTGTGGGGACAAGTTGAATGGCTGCTTCTGGTAGCTTTGCGCTTTGCAAGCCTTTCACAAGCGCTTGGTGAATGGCAGAGGATGAATAAAAGCTGTCTGAGCCGCCCCGCAAAATGGCTGCATTGCCCGCTTTTAAGCACAGGCCGCCGGCATCAGCTGTGACATTGGGCCGGCTTTCATAAATGATACCGATGACACCCAAAGGGGTTTGTACGCGAGAAATTTCCAGCCCGTTGGGGCGCTCCCATTGGGCGGTAACTTTGCCAATAGGGTCATCAAGGGTGGCAATGGCTTTCAAGCCATCTGCTATGGCAGAAATGCGTTGTTCTGTAAGGGCCAAACGATCAATAAAGGCGTCGTCTTTGCCGGCCTGTTTGGCTGCGGCAATGTCTTTTTCATTGGCGGCTAAAATTTGATCTGTGATTGCAATGATATTGTCTGCCATGGCCAAAAGCGCTTGGTTTTTTTGCTCTGTGGTTGCCGTAGATAGGGTTCTGGCGGCCGCTTTTGCCTCTTGGCCAAGGGTGGCCATGATCTGTTCAACAGATAGCTCATTGCTGTTTAAAGGCGCGTTCATTCCGTCTTTTCCTTTGTATAAGCCATGTTATCTCTATGGACCAATTCTGAGCGCCCAGAATAGCCTAAAATGGTTTCAATCTCGGCACTTTGCTTGCCAATGATCTGAAGCGCATCTTCAGAGGCATAAGAGGAAAGCCCTTGGCCGAGTTCTTTGCCCGCTTGGGTAAGGATTAAGACCACATCACCGCGTTTAAATGATCCATCTATGGCGGTTACACCTGCAGGCAGTAAGCTCTTGCCTTCATATAAGGCGTTTTCCGCCCCCTTATCAATGGTGATTTTGCCCTTAATTTCAAGGGCGCCGGCAATCCAGGATTTGCGGGCTTGCATTTTGTCCGCGCTTGAGAGAAACCAAGTGGCCTTGGCCTCGTGCAAAAAAGCGGTAATGGGATTGGCCCCTTGGCCAGAGGTGATGACCATATGACAACCAGCCGCATTTGCAATTTTAGCTGCCATTACTTTTGTCACCATGCCGCCAGAAGAAAAGCTAGAGCCGGTGCCGCCTGCCATTGCCTCAATTTCAGGGGTGATTTGGGACACTTCTTTGATGTGCTCAGCGGTTTCGTCTTGTTGAGGCGGTGCGGTGTAGAGCCCATCAATATCAGACAAGATGATCAGAACATCAGCCTCCAGCATGGAGGCGACGCGGGCGGCCAGGCGGTCATTGTCGCCATAGCGCAGCTCATTGGTGGCGATGGTGTCGTTTTCATTCACGACTGGTACCGCAGAAAAATTTAGTAGGGTGTTGATGGTGTCTCTGGCATTGAGATAGCGGCGGCGGTCTTCTGTGTCATCTGGGGTTAACAGAATTTGGGCGGTGGCAATCTGTTTGGATTTGAACAAGGCTTTAAACGCTGCGTTTAATGAAATTTGTCCAATGGCCGCGGCGGCTTGGGCTTCGTTTAATGCTAGTTTTTTTGTGCCTAAGTCCAGTTCCTGGCGGCCAAGGGCAATGGCGCCTGAGGCGACAAGGATGACCTCTTTGCCTTCTTTCTTTAGAGCGGCGATATCTTCAGCTAAAGAGAGCAACCACTCTTGGCGCAAGCACCCCTTTTGCTCATCAACCAATAGGCTGGAGCCAACTTTAATGACGATGCGTTTTGCGGTTTGCCATTCTGGGCGCATGGAAACAGGTCCGTTATTGCTCACATTAAGGGTGCCAGGCAGCCGGTTCTTCTTTAGCAGCTTGTTTGTTCTGGCGGTTGTTTTTTATCGTACTGGCGAGCGCTAATAAAGTGTGTTGTAAATTTAATTGAGACACAGCGGACAAAACAATCACCTCTTGGCCCAAAGCTTGGCTTAGCTCTTGGGCTTTGTTTGCTGCCTCTTGTTGTTCTAAGGCATCGCATTTGGAAAGGGCGATGAGTTCTTGTTTGCCTTCAAGCCCGTTGCCATAGGCGTCCAGTTCAGCGCGCACGGTTTTATAGTCCGCCAGTGGGTCTGGGCTGGTGGCGTCTATCAGATGGAGGACGATTTCGCAACGCTCAATATGACCCAAGAACCGATCACCGATACCTGCCCCTTCATGGGCGCCTTCAATTAGGCCAGGTATGTCTGCGAGCACAAAATCCATGTCACCAGCTTTCACCACACCTAAGTTGGGGTGCAGGGTTGTAAATGGGTAGTCAGCAATTTTTGGTTTGGCCGCGCTTACGCTGGCCAGAAAGGTTGACTTGCCAGCGTTTGGCAGGCCTACAAGGCCGGCATCTGCAATTAATTTTAAGCGTAGCCAAATTGTGCGCTCCAGGCCAGGCTCGCCAGGGTTGGCATTGCGCGGGGCCTGGTTGGTTGAGCTTTTAAAATGGGCGTTGCCAAACCCGCCATTGCCGCCTTTGGCCAAAATGGTTTGATCGCCTGCATTGGTTAAATCGGCCAAAACGGTTTCATTATCTTCATCAAGAATTTGTGTGCCAGGGGGCACTTTCAATATTACATCTTTGCCATTAGAGCCGGTGCAATCTTTGCCCATGCCATGTTCGCCATTGCCGGCTTTGTAATGTTGCTGAAAGCGAAAATCGATGAGCGTGTTG
>JANQQH010000405.1 GCA_028285025.1 Hyphomicrobiaceae bacterium
GTGCTTTGTTAATCTTTAAGCATTGGGCCGTCGTTCCCTGCGTTCATGGGGTGTGCGGTAAATAGAGCGGTTGCGGTGGCATCGGCCAGAGTGGCTGAGTTGGCTTTGACATAGATCTCTGGGGCCATGCTGGTTGCGTGCTTCCGGTTTAGGCAGAGAGCAAATGCTCCAGGTTATGGGGTTTGTCAAACATCAAACCTTGCCTGCTTGAGGCTGCCAGGGTTTGATTTTTCAATTGCCACATTGGGTGGTTTTTGCCATCTCACTTCTGATTCATTTCTTGATTTTACACGGGGGGTAAAGAGGCCAAAAGGGTGAAATTTACATTTCAAATTTAAGAATTTTGTCATATGACGTCTCAAGCTTGGTGCTTGAAAAGAGATTGTTTTCCTGCAAGATAGCGGTTTTAGATATCTATGCCTTGAGATGGAGCGGTATGTATGGATAAGTTGAACAGTGAGTGGCTCACCTATGGGTGCCAAGTGCTCGATATTGAGATTGCTGGCTTGCAATCTTTAAAGCAAGGGCTTGATCAGGCATTTTTAGAGGCGGTTGAAGCGCTGTTATCTTGCAAAGGGCGGGTGATTGTTTCTGGCATGGGCAAATCAGGCCATGTGGGGCAAAAGATTGCCGCCACCATGTCTTCCACCGGCACACCGGCTTATTTCGTTCACCCGGCAGAGGCCAGCCATGGGGATTTGGGCATGGTTAGTTCTGATGATGTGTTGCTGGCGATTTCCAATTCTGGGGAGACCAGTGAATTATCTGATATCTTATTCTTTGCTAAAAAATATAAGTTGAAATTGATTGCCATTACAAAAATGGCAAACTCCACCTTGGGCCGTTTGGCCGATATTGTGTTGGTTCTGCCCCAAGCAAAAGAAGCTTGCCCGATAGAGCGTGCGCCCACCACCTCTACAACCGCTACCCTTGCGCTTGGTGATGCGTTGGCCATGACCTTGATGAAATGGCGCGGATTTGATGAGGCTGATTTTGTCAACTTTCACCCAGGGGGGAAATTGGGTGCTGCATTGTTAAGCGTTGATAATTTGCTCTCCAGCCGATCAGAGGAACAGCTACCGTTGGTCAAACAGGAGACCTCGATGACTGAGGTGGTTTTGGTTATCACTGAAGGTATGCATGGCCATGCTGGGGTGGTGGATGAAGAGGGGCGATTGGTTGGGATTGTCTCGGACGGGGATTTGCGACGTGCTCTGACGTTGAACAAAATCAATGCTAATGCACATGAAATAATGTCCAGCTCGCCGCGCACCGTGACAGGGGACATGCGCGTTTATGAAGTGATTGAATTGCTAAAAACTCATAAAATCTCAGCCGTATTTGCTATTGATGAAGCTGGCAAACCGGTTGGCTTGTTGCATATTCAAGAATTGTTGCGGCTTTAAGCTTATTTAGCCAACCATTTGATAATCATGGCACCAGGCAAAACCCAGATGGTACCCGCAATCGCCATAAACAGTAGTTGAAAGCCTTGTGATTTGCCGGGCAGAATGCCGTAGGCCACTGCAATGACCACCACCACATAAAAGGCAAGAAATAAAATAAATAAAAGGCCGCCGATTAATCTTTTTAATTTGGGATTCATAAAATGTTTGTGCCTTTTCTTGACTGTTTTGACGGCTTGCCATAAATCGTTGGAGAGATTGTGCCAGGCCGTGCCTTAATTTCCATGGTTAGACTTTTGCATTTTAAAATCGATTGTCAAGGGTTTACTTGCGCGCTATGCGCCCTTGACAAGCGATTTTAAAATGCGAAAATCTAACCATGGAAATTAAGGCACTTCTCAGGCGTCTTTATTAAAAAAATTAAAAGAATAAGTATGACACACTCTGACGCTGATCCTGTATTGCAAGAAAACTCCTCTCACAAAGTAACTGAGAAACAAATAGCGTCTCGCCCCTATATTCAGGCGTGGTTGTTTTGCATTTGTGCGTTGATTTTTATCATGGTCATTGTGGGCGGGGCAACGCGGCTGACAGGCTCAGGCCTTTCCATTACAGAATGGAAGCCGATTATGGGCGCGATCCCGCCAATAGGGTTGGGTGATTGGCTAGAGGCTTTTGAGAAATATAAGCAAATTCCTCAATATAAAGAAATCAATGTTGGAATGAGCTTGGAGGAATTCAAAGCGATCTTTTGGTGGGAATGGGGGCATCGGTTTTTAGGACGCTTTATTGGCGTTGCTTTTTTGGTGCCCTTTTTGATCTTTCTATTCACAAAACGGATTGAACCAGCTTTGAAACCTACGCTCTGGCTGTTATTTGCTTTAGGTGGTTTGCAAGGGTTTGTTGGTTGGTACATGGTGGCCAGTGGTTTGGTTGAGCGCACTGATGTGAGCCAATATCGTTTGGCAATGCATTTAGGCCTAGCCGTGATAATTTATGGGGCTATTTTCTGGGTTGCTTTAGGCCTGGGTAAAAACCAAGAAGAAATCACAGCTTCTAAAAGCTTGAGGTGGCAAGCTTGGGGGATCACAGGGTTGATCTTTTTGCAAATCATTGCTGGGGCATTTGTTGCGGGCTTGAAAGCAGGCATGGCGTACAACACGTGGCCTTTAATGGATGGGCGCTTTATTCCCAATGCGTTGTTTATTATGCAACCGGCTTGGTTGAATTTGTTTGAAAATGTGCGAACCGTTCAGTTTGACCACCGGATGCTTGCTTATGTGATTGCGGTTGGGGTGATTTTGCACCTTGTTTATTGCGTGCTCACACATAATCCGCGTGCGCTAAAGGGGGCCGGCTTGATAACCATTTTAACCGGGGCACAAATCTTTCTAGGTATTGTTACCCTTTTGCAATTTGTGCCCCTGGATTTGGCTCTTGCTCACCAGGGCGGCGCGCTGATTTTATTAAGCGCTGCGTTATGGCACTGTAAAAGACTCTCGTGGGTCTGAACGATTATCTTTAAAGGGCTGCCAGTGCTTGTTCTAAATCGGCAATAATGTCCATTGCGTCTTCAATGCCAACTGACAGGCGCACCACATCATCACCAGCACCGGCTGCTTGGCGGTCTTCATCTTTGAGTTGACGGTGTGTGGTTGAGGCTGGGTGGATGATTAGGCTGCGCGTGTCGCCGACATTGGCCAGGTGGCTGAATAATTGCACGCTGTTGACCAGTTTAACACCGGCGTCATAACCGCCTTTAAGCCCAAAAGTAAACACAGCGCCGGCGCCTTTAAAGCAATAGCGTTTGGCGCGTTCATGATGCGGGCTTTCAGGCAAGCCAGCATAGCTGACCCAAGAGACTTTTTCATGATTTTGCAGAAAACGGGCAACATTGAGGGCATTTTCTGTGTGTTGTTTCATGCGTAAGGGCAATGTTTCCATGCCGGTTGCAATCAAAAAGGCGTTAAAGGGGGAAATACAGGGGCCCAAATCACGCAAGCCTAAAACGCGCGCTGCAATGGCCAGAGCCATAGGGCCAAACACCTCGCCTAAAACCATACCATGATAGCTCTCGCACGGTTGGGACAGGGTAGGAAATTTGTCTGAGGCCATCCAGTCAAAGGTGCCGCAATCTACCAATATGCCGCCAATTGAATTGCCGTGCCCGCCTAAAAATTTGGTCATGGAGTGAACGACAATGTCTGCACCAAACTGTTTGGGCTGGCAAAGGTAAGGGGTAGCCAGGGTGTTATCGACAATTAAAGGCACACCGGCCTGTTTGGCAATTTTTGAGATCGCTTCGATATCTGTGATGATCCCGCCCGGATTGGCAATGGATTCAATGAAGATGGCTTTGGTTTTTTCGTTGATTAAGCTTTGAAAGCTCTCAGGATTTTCCGCATCAGCAAAACGCACTGTCCAGCCAAACTTTTTAAAGCTGTGTCCAAACTGATTGAGCGAGCCGCCATATAATTGTTTGGCTGCGATAAACTCATCACCGGCTGAAAGCAAACAATGCATTACCAACAATTGTGCGCCATGACCAGAAGCGGTGGCGAGCGCTGCACTGCCCCCTTCAAGAGCTGCCATGCGCTCTTCAAGCACATTTT
>JANQQH010000412.1 GCA_028285025.1 Hyphomicrobiaceae bacterium
CTTGGATGAATGGTTTCACTCATGAGTTATGTCTTTCATATATTTTTATGTATAATATATATTTTAAATGCATGTATTTGCAATAGGGGTTTTTGTCATGTTTTTCATTTTGAGGTTTGAGTGCGTTTAAAAGAATGCCAGGTGCCGTCCTTGCCAATTTTTGCTTCAAAATAGTTATAGCGGTTGTCTTTTAGCATTTTGCTGGCTTGGTCAGGCCCAGCAAGGCGGAACAGGTCTATTGCTTGGGCTTTGGTGAGTTTATTTAGCGGCATTTGAGATAGATAAGGCCAGATGTAATCGCCATCTTTGGTCTTAACCGGGGGGAGTGAGAATACTTCAATTATGCTGGCCATGATATCGCGTCCCGACCCGTCAACTGATTGACTTTTCCAATAGTCGATCGGGTCGTTGATATGATCATCGCTCAGATCAGGGGCTAGCTCGTTGGTTTCAAAAATATCGCGCAATTCTTCTAAATCGCCTTGTTTGGCAGCCGCCAGCAAATTTTCATGCATGGTACGGGTAAGCTGGGGCAGGCTGTCCAGATTAAGAATAAGTTTTGCCGCTGACTTTTTTTGATCGGCGTGCAAAGAGGGGCTGATGATGAACACAAAAAGGCTTAAAACAACGAACATGATATTTTTCATCGGCTTTTCTCCTTCAAGTAAATCTGTCTTTCTAGTGATAGTATTGTCATAGATTTGCAATAAAGCCTGGTTAGAGCAGATATCGATAAAATTTGGCGCAATTATTATTTTCATCAATTTGGTGTGGATGTCTTTGATTGATAACATTTATTTGTTGCTTACGGGTGTGGGATTGGGACTGCTTATATCAGCGCCCGTCGGCCCTGTGAATATTTTATGTATTCAACATAGTTTGGCGCGTGGGTTTTGGGCAGGCTTTGTCACCGGGTGCGGGGCCATTGTGGGGGACTTGATGATCGCTAGTATGGCGGCGTTGGGACTGAAAGCAATCTCTGGATTAATGGAAACGTATGAGCTTGTCATTCAAGGGGTTGGCGGCTTGATTTTGTTAGGGTTTGGTGTGCGGCTTTTGTTGTCTCACCCACGTATGCTGGCCCCTGATGATCGTTCTTTGCATCCGTTTAAAAATTTAGGCGCCGCGCCGCAGAGCTTTTTGCTCACAGTGACCAATCCTGGGGCCTTGCTGGGCATATTTGCTGTGATCGGCAGTGCGGGTACTGCGGTTGGTGGTTTGCAAACTTATATGGAAGCTTTTGCTTTGCTCGGTGGTTTGTTCATTGGTGCGGTTTTATGGTGGAGCGGATTGGCCAGGTTGATTTCTTTGTTTCGCTCTCAGATGACTGAGCGACGCTTGACGTTTATCAATCAAAGCGCTGGGGTTTTGTTGATCGGGTTTGGGTTGGCACTGCTGGTTAAATCTTTGTTTTTCTCGTAAAGTTTATTTGAGAGTTCTCAGCAGTTCCCCTTAACTTCCATGATAAGACTTTGGCATTTTGAAATCGCTTGTCAAGGGCGGTAGCCGCATGGCGGGAACCCTTGACTAGCGATTTCAAAATGCAAAAATCTCACCATGAAAGTTAGGGGGAAAACCAAGGATTTTGCTTTGGGGTAAAAATATAAAAAAAGCGCCTCAGTTCTTGAGGCGCTTAAGATTTTTTATGAGGCTTTCTTAAATTTAAAAAAGCTTCTTGTTATTGCGTCACCCTGTTTAAAGTGAACGCTCCCTCATCGATGCGATCTGCAAGATCGCGTGCCATTTTTGAAACCTCTTGTTCCCCATAAGTGGAAACCAAGTCAGTTAATGCGGCAAATATTGAGGCACCAGCAACCGTATCTGGTTCATGGCCAGCGCAAATGGCTTCTTCCCACGCTTCGATGATAAAGCTCAAGGCTTCCATACTTAGGTGCGTTTCTTCGCCGTGAATCCTAAATGTCATGTTTTACTCCATTGCCCCGTTTTTATTGTTATTCCATTATTCATAAAGGCGGGCTCATAGCTTGGGAAGCTGAACTTCACCAAAAGGTAAATTAGCAAATGAAGGTGGTTACTTTTCCTGGTTAGCAAGCAAAGTTAATTGTT
>JANQQH010000449.1 GCA_028285025.1 Hyphomicrobiaceae bacterium
AACAGGAAATGATAACGATGGATGATGACACCCGGTTAGCAATTTGGATGAGATCACGAATGGCTTTTTGGAAACGCTCTTCTGGGTCATCGTAAAAGCGCAAATCTTCTACCTGATCAATGCAAAAAACCAGCGGAGACCCCTCTGTAGCGTATGTGATTTTGCCAATAGATTCAATTAACTCAAAAGCACGATCTTGAGATGTTTTGCTTTCAAGTGCTGGTACCATTTGTTGGCTGCGGCTTGACAAAGCTGTGCCGTATAAAAACTGGCGCACTCTTTGGTCTATGCGCGGATCATTACGTTGTAAATATAGGAGGGCGCGAACAAGATTGACGTCTAAGTTCTCTTCTAAGAAGGGGTGAGATGAAACAATGTCATCAGACAAATCTATGATGAGCTCGGCGAGCTCATCAATGCCAAATTCACCTTCACGCAACTCTTCCACCTGCTCATGGGTGATGAGTTCAGCTTCTTTGAGAAGACGGTTGGACATGCGCACTAAGCCGCTTTCGCCAAACTCGGCCGGGTCATAGGGCTTTTCCAGCGCGTTGATTAAGCGGCGCAAATAATAATCTGCATAATTGGTGACATCGGGTGTCATTTGCGCATAGCCAAAATAGGCCCGGCGGGTCAAATGCGATGATGTTCTTAGCGCACGGATAAGGTGTGTTTTGCCTGCCCCTGATTGACCGTGAAACAGCATCATGCGTGATTGAACCCGGTGCGGGGCCAATGTGACGCTATCTAGAATTTCATTAAATTTTACGCGTGCGGTTTTGTGGACTTCCTCGACATCAAACGGGTCCTGGCGCCAAACATCATCTTCCCAGGTGATGGAATGTTCAAACGTTTGGCCATTTGGTTTCCAGGATGTGTTTTGAACAACACTAGCGATGGTCATTTTTTGTCCTTTACTCAGTCTCATGCGTCATAAAAAAAACTGACACTCAATGCTAATCATCAACCCGAATAAAATGCCATTCGGAGTTTTTATATTCGATCCGGCTTTGGGCCACATCTTCCATATTGGTTTTGTCGCGCAAATCAGCAATTGCTAAGCGTAATAGCCCGGCTCGATGAGCGTTTAAAATCATCTCTTTGTACGCCTCTTCATCTAACTGCCAATGCGGGACAATTTGGCAGAGCTGGCGCCAAATATGCGAAATAAAGGCCCGCTTATTGCCTGGCCAGCCAACGGCGATGTCTTTGGCGATGTCTAAAACCTGTTGTGTAAATTCGGGCAATGATGGAGGAGCTTGCGTGATATTATCACTGCCCTTGGATTGCCCGCCCTCTTTTGAGATGAGTTGACTTGATTCTTTTGAACTAATCAATTGCCGAAATAACATTTGGCGCAATTCTTGGGCGCTTTCATTGACCGCGCCGACCACTTGGGCGGCCAGGCATGCCATTAATTCGCCATCACTTTCAACAACATGGCGGGACTTTAACAGCTTAGAGGCCATCATCACGGCTTCTTTCTGGGAGATGTCATTTTGTGTGATGGGTGTTGTACGAATGCCAGAGGTTAACCCGCGTTTTTCAGCCAATTTGGCCAGACCAAAGCGAATTTGCTCGGGCGTTACGCTATTTATGTCAAAGGGCAGATCAAAAGCTTTGGTTAACAGCACACTGCGAAGGCCTTCAGCTGAAAGCAACCGGGCGACCAATTGACTTGTTGGTTGCAGGTTCAGGGCAAGTGCAATGATGTGACCGTCGCGCACTTCATGCCATGGTGCTTTTGGTAAACGGGCCACTTGTAAAAACTTTAAGGCTCTTGGTTCGCACAGATGGTTATGCAAATAAGCGTTGGCCCGCACCGGGCGAATAAGGCCTTGATCGACAAGGTTAACGATGATTTGGCCAAGAGCGGTGCGCCAATCTGAGGCGCTCATCAATTGCATAACAAGGGGATGCAAATCTTTGCGCAATTGCACCTCTGTTTCGCCTTCTTTGGCGCCAAATAATAGGCGTAACAGCACCAAATCTTCTAAGGCCTGCCAGTTCAGCCGGGTTTGAAGAGCGTGTTGCTCTTGAACCATCATGGCGTTTTGTTGCCGCATCAATTTTGTAACCGCCGTTTATTGTTTTGATTTTGCACTTAAGTTTTTAGGTCCCATGACCTAACCACTTAATGACGAATCATCTGTTTAGTTTAGCTGGTTGCAAAACGGTTTTAAGCCTAAAAATTCATTCCTCCCCGGCTCATTTTTGTTTTTCCAAATCGCAGAATTGCGTGGCCTGAATAGTCATATTTCGGTCCTTTTTTATTGACAGATTGGTAAGGAGGGCTGTTTGAGGATTAAATGCGTTTTAAATTGCTTCACTTTGCTGAGCTTTTTGGGTTTTTGCGATCAGTTTATGAGCTTTGATGAATGGATAAAGGATGCATGTCCTTTGCCAAAACGTGTTAAGGACCGTTCCGGTTGATCGGTAAATGGCTTGGTTTGAGGGCTTTAAAGCTGGCTGGGAACTTGCTTTATAGGTCATTTGTTGGGTGCTAATGCGTCACGAAGGGTAAAATTTGTCCGTGATTGGCACAATCGCAACCTGTTGTTAAGAAAAAAGAGTTAAGTTTTTAGTAATGAAACGTTTTTATCTCATTTGCGATCAGGAGGGAAAGGCTCGATGAAGTTGCTTAAATTCACCTTTCCCTTGCTGTGTTTGTGGCTTGCGGGCTGCTCTAGCCTACCTTTTAACGATCCTATTTTCAGTGCTGTCTCACCTGATACGAAAGTGCAAAAGCCGAAAGGCGATGAGGCGGTTGCCGCCCTTTCTCAAAAAGAATTGGCCGCTGGTAAATTGCCTGAGGGTACCTATGACAAAGCGCCGGTTGGGGCGTTTGAACATCGTAATTATAGCCGGGTTAAGTTAAACCCAATTGAAGCTCTTAATTTGATTAATCAATACAGAGCCTCGAAAGGTTTGGGCAAAGTCAGCCTTGATGCAACGCTCACCAAAATTGCCAAAACCCATTCAAACGATTTGGCCAAGCATGACAGGATTTCTCATTATGGCTCTGATGGCTCGAACCCTTGGGATCGGGTGGAGCGATCTGGCTATCGCCCGCAATTGGCGGCTGAAAATGTTGGCACTGGCCAGCTTTCAATCAAAGAAGTGATGCAAGGTTGGAAAGATAGCCCAGGGCATAATAAGAACCTATTATTACCTGATGCCAAACATATCGGCATTGCTTTGGTTTATAACCCTAAGACTGAATATAAAACCTTTTGGACTTTGGTTTTGGGGGCAAAATTATAATTGCGTGTAAAATAAAGTAGCCTGCGTTTAACAGGTGCGGCGTTTTTTGTTTTGCGTTTATCCTTTCCTAAAAATCATTGACCCGGTTTCTTCCAGATGGAAGAAACCGGTTTTTTTATCAGTTGGAAAACGCAAAGATGGTGATTTTTAAACGCAGCTTTATAACCAAGAAAAATAAAACGGCTGCCAATGTTAACGACAGGGATGTGGCGCTGGCCGCTCCCAGTAAGCCGTAGGGGGGAATGAGCATAAAATTCAAGATGATGTTTATTACAGCGGCGACAAACAAAACCGCAGCGCACAGTTTTTGTTCTCCCAACATATTGAGTACATATTCAGCAGGGCCAAACATGGATTTGATCACCAACCCAATGGCGAGGATGAACATCACGGGATAGGCAGTGGTAAATTCTGGGCCAAATAACCATAATAGTGGTTTGCCCATTATGAGCAAACCAATGGCGGCGGCCAGAGAGGGCCAAAATGTCCATGTGACAGAGCGGCGAATAATGCTGGCTAGCAATTTGCGATCGCCACGTGCCTCATAGGCTGAAAAGCGATTGGCAACAGCATTAGAGACAGCAAAATGGACAAAGGTGATTAGGTTGATGGTTTTTAATGCCGCAAAATAAATCGCAATGTCAGAAGGCGGGTGATAGCGCGAGAGCACCAGCACATCGGTATTTTGCAAAAACAACACAAAGCTTTCCATCAGCAAAATGGGAAAGGCTGTGGCAAGCCAAAACTTTGTTTCATTGTGACGATCCCCTTTTGGCACTTCTTGGCGCATGCGCGGGTGTAATATGATAATCTGGATCAGTGAGGTGAGCCAAGTGGCAATGACGGCAGCTGTAATGGCAGTGACAGCGCTCATTTCATAACCGTTTACATAGAGTACTGCCATAACGCCTAGTATTAAAAGCGGACGTAATAAAAAGGGAGGGACGAGGGCCAGGTTCATCCAACTATAACCGCGCGCCATTGAATCGTGCAGATCTGTTAAGGCGTAAGCGGGTAGGCAAATTAGCACCAGGATCGCTGGCAAAAACACATAGTTTTCGACATGATCTTTTAATAAGAGCAACAAGGCAAGACTGATACACATTAACAGTGTGGCGGTGACAAGGGTTATCAGGCGGCTTTGAAAGATTATGCCGCGCAGACGGGCCATATCTGCTTTTTCGATATATTCAGGAATAAAGCGAATGACAGCCGTGTTCAGCCCTAGTGTCGACAGGCCGCCTAGAATCAACAACCAAACCCAAACATAAGCGAAAATGCCGTATTCATAGCTGCCCATCCAGCGGGCGAGGATGATTTGACTTAAATATGCTAGCCCAGCGCTACAAATCCGAATGAGAAAAGCAAAGATGGCATTGCGCCCGGCCACGCCTTCATCTGTCTCTCCCCTCAAGGAAGAGATGAGTGATGAAAGCTTTGCACGCATGTGTTTGCCCCTTATGTTGTTCTCACTTGGATTCGCATTATAGTGGTTGGCACTATAATCTTTTTATATGGAAAATATAGAGAGCTATTGATAACGGGTATAGAATTGTTTGGAAAAACTAGTTTAGCTTATTTTCGCATAGGCTTTGTTTGTACTGTTGGTCAAGGTACGTCATAACACGCAGCCAGCTTTCAGCTCTTGTGTGGTCTTCCAACTCAAGATGTTCATCTAGAAAAAAGGCCGCCATGTTTATGGCTTGTGAGCCAAATTTTTGCACCAACACAGCTGACATTTGCGCAATCTCAGCTTCGGAAAAAATCAGCCCTTGGGCCTCACAAGATGTTTCAGATTTAGATTCTGACAAATTTTTCATCCACGAATTATTTGTTTTTTTATGTACTGTATGAAAAATCTATCACAGGGCTGTTGCTTTTCCTTCAAGATTGGTTGTCAGATTAGATTCAATTTTTATCTTGTTTTGTCTTGTTTTAGGTTACTGTTTATTAACTTTAGAAACCTGCATTCTTGGTGTTTAAATGGTCTAGCTCTTCTTGGGTTGATTTTCGACCCAAAAGGGCATTGCGATGGGGAAAACGTCCATATTTTTCAATGAGTTCTAGATGCTGTCGGGCGTAATCTATCCCTTCTTTATCGCCGGCTTTTTGGTATAAACTTAAGCAAAAGCGCTGATCATTCATATCTTCAGAATGCATAAAGGGAAGATAGAAAAAGGCCTTTAATTGCGCGCTTACTTGTTGATCCCAGCACTGATCAATCGCTTTTTTTGCGCATTTCCTGGCTTCGTCATCATAGGCAAAGGCGCGCGCGGTGCCACGATAGATGTTTCTTGGGAATTGATCAAGGGCCAGCACGCTTGCCAGCATGCCATTGGGATTGGTTTGCCATTGGTCATAATGGCCCTCAATGATTTGGTCTGGTAGGGTTTGGAATTTTTCTTTTACGCTTTGGTCAAACGCATCATCTTTTTTAAACCAAATTTGCGGGCCCGCTTGAAGCCAAAACTCTATAATGTCATCTGGTTGCATACAAAAACTGTCTGAGCTCACGCCTTAATTTTTCTTTTTCTTCTTGGTGCTTTTCTTTTTCGCAACTTTTTTATGGCTCTTTTTCTTTTTGCGTTTCACGATCTTGCGTTTTTTGCGCACCTTTCTCGGTCTGTAGTTGCAAACCACTGGACGCAGGTTGGCGGGGCCTGCATTTAAATGTGTGCCAACCGCAACCGAGCTGAAATTGACCGGAAATAGCGTCTTCCACCAATAGTTGGTAAAGGCATGGTCAAACAGCTCAATGGCGCGCATCCGGCGGGCTTTGGTGGATCTTGCACCAAGCACCACAACAATCATGCGGCGGCCATTGCGTGTGGCGCTGGCAACCACATTAAAACCAGAGGCACAAATAAAGCCTGTTTTCATGCCATCGGCACCTTTATAGGTGCGCAGTAAATCATTATGAGAGCGCATGCGGCGCTTGCCAACTTTGACGGAGCCCAAAGAAAAGAGATGATTGTGTTCAGGAAAATCGCTGATGAGCGCCTTGGCCAACATTCCCATATCTCTGGCGGTTGTCACCTGACCTTGATGGGGAAGCCCGTGCGGGTTGTAAAACTTGGTCGAGCGCATACCAAGCCGTTTGGCGGTGTCGTTCATGGATTTGACGAAATTGGGAACTGAGCCGCCGATCTTTTCAGCAATCATAACCGCGACGTCATTGGCGGATTTTACAATCAAGATCTCAATGGCGTCTTTTAGCTTTATGGTTGCGTTTAACGGCAAACCAATTTTGCTCGGTGGGTGGGCACGCGCGTTGGCTGAATTAATCAGCTTTGACTCCATGGTGACTTTTTTAGCCTTTAGCGCTTCAAACACCAAATAGGCGGTCATTAATTTTGTCAGCGATGCGGGGTGCCACAAGCGATCGGCTTCTTCAGAATAGATGACAAGATCACTTTTCATATCAAAGACCAAGGCAGGGTTTGCTTTGGCTGGCAGATTGGCACTCATAAAAGCTGCGCACAATATAATGACGAGCCGAGCTGCCTTTTTTATTTTGAGAACAGAATACGACTTATTTCGTATAAAGCTTTTTTGGGCTTGGGCTTTTGTATTCATGGTATTGTTCTCGATTGTTAAGGCCATAAAGTTGCTCATTTTCAAGAAACTTTTGTCATTTCTCAAGATTATATTTTGCTTCAAGCTAAATGTGTCTTGGTATTTAAAACGAAATTTTAGCGTCCCTCATACGATCCTTTTTTTGGCCGTGTTACTGTTTTTTTGATTTTTATATTTTATGACCAAGAAGGTTTTTACGATCATAATTTACTCTGTTTGAGGTTTCAAGCATCTGTCGATAAATCCTGTTCAAAGGCTCTGAAAAAGATTTTGACTGTATTTTAGAGGCAAATATAAATTATGAATATCCGCTTAAAGACGCTGTTCAAGCTCATGAGGCGATAGAAAGTGGTCGTACTTTGGCTGCATCAGTGCTTCTGCCTTAAATGGTGGTGCCCCTGGCCTGACTCGAACAGGCACGCCCTAATGGACAACAGATTTTGAATCTGTCGCGTCTACCAATTCCGCCACAGGGGCTCTCAAAGATCTTTGCGGGTTTTTGCCCGGCTTAACCACAACATACGTTTTATTATGGTGTATCCAGCTTTTTGGATCGTTATTTTGAGAACACAGCCGATCTACAACAGATCTTTATAATTTGCAAGCAGATTGAGTGTTTTAATAGACATCACTCTTTGCGCCCTCTATAGAGTTGGGCGCTGTGGTTAATTTAGTGGGAGGGGTCGTCATGTTGCGCCGTATTTATGAGTGGGTTTTGCGCCTTGGTGAACATCGTTACGCGCCTGGCGCCCTGTTTGGCGTTTCTTTTGCTGAAAGTTCGTTTTTTCCGATCCCGCCGGATGTGATGCTCATTCCAATGATTTTGGCTGAGCGGCTCAAAGCATGGCGGTTTGCGCTTATTTGTACCATTGGTTCTGTGCTGGGTGGGTTGTTTGGTTATTATATTGGGGCGGCTTTGTACGATGTTTTTGGCCAGCCGATTGTTGCCTTTTATGGGCTTGAGCACAAAATGGACAGCTTTTTTGAGCAGTATAAGTTGTATGGTGCCGCAATTGTGTTTCTGGCAGGCTTTACGCCCATTCCTTATAAGGTGTTCACTATTGCCAGCGGTGTGGCTGGTCTAAGTTTACCCGTGTTTGCCATTGCCAGCTTGCTTTCGCGCGGGGCTCGGTTTTTTCTGGTGGCAGCCCTGCTGTATTTTTTTGGGCCGACCATTCGCGCGTTTATTGAGCGCTATTTAGGGCTTGTGACCTTGGTTGGCGGTGTTTTGTTGGTTGGTGGTTTTGTGGCTATTAAATATCTTATTTAAAAATATTTTTAGGGTGACTTGCACCATGCCTTAACTACCATGGTTGGACTTTGGCATTTTTAAAGGAATAATGTTTCTATGCTCATTTTTGCCAAACGAGCGGATCTTTTGATGGGGCTGATCTTTATTAGCAGCCTGGTATTGATTTTGAGTGCGCTTGGCTTTCAACATATTGGTGAGATGGCACCGTGTGACCTTTGTTATAAACAAAGGTGGGTTTATTACGCAGCCATTGCCTTTACTCCCATTGCCCTGTTCTTATATGAACGCGGCCAGCTTACCATCACAAAAGTTATGTTGTTTGTTTTGGCGGCAGCTTTTTTTGCCAATATGGTTCTTGGCATCTACCATGCCGGCATTGAGTGGAAATGGTGGGATGGACCGGCTAGCTGTTCTGGTACCGGCCAACTTGATGCCACAATTGACCTCTGGCAGGCCTTAAAAACAGCTAAACCTGTGCCCTGCGG
>JANQQH010000488.1 GCA_028285025.1 Hyphomicrobiaceae bacterium
ATTCTAACCCTTCACAGCCCATTACCCGATCAACAGGGAAAATAGGACGCCAGCCTAGGGTTGAGGCAAAGGGGGCCATGCGCCTCTCTAACCAACCGCGGGCACCATGGTCTTGGCTAAAATGATTGACTAAAATAACCTGGCCGCCTGGGGCGCAAACGCGCTCTAGCTCTTCCATGACCAGCTCAGGTTCAGGCACAACGGTCATGACATCCATGGCAACAACGGTGTCAAAGCGGTCATCATCAAAATCAAGATTGCGGGCATCCATTTCATAAAGGCCCTCAACGTTTTGCAATCCTTTTTTAATGATGCGCTCTTGGGCCTTTCTTAGCATGTCAGGCGACAGATCAACGCCGGTTACGTGCATATGGTCGCCATAGCGTGGCAAAGAAAGCCCGGTGCCAACACCAACTTCTAATACAGAACCTTGGCGCCGGTTGATTATATCAACCGCATGACGCCGGCCAGCGTCTGCGACCATTCCAAATGTTTGATCATAAAAGGGAGCCCAACGTTGGTAGGCTTTGATAACAGAGCCTCTGTCCATTACTGCTTTTTTAACCGCTTCCACGCAACAATCTCCTAAATTTAATCTGCCACTTATACATTAAACCCTTGTTTCAGTATATCAGAAAAAAGGCTTTTAGCGTATAAATGTCGAACCCCACTAGATCGCAGGGGCTTCAGAAGATTTTTTTGTTTCTTCTAAAGCCTCTTGTTTAAAGTCACTCGCGCTGGTGGAAATGGCTTTTTTAATCCATCCTCCGCCTAAAATGCGAGATTGCCCTTCATTGCTTTCATATAAGACACAGGCTTGACCGGGAGAGACACCATCTTCGCCCATGTGCAACTCTACTAAAACACGTCCATCACGACATAACAGCGTTGCTGGCTGCGGTGCTTGGGTTGAGCGCACACGGGCAAAAACGTCGATCCCTTGTGCTCCAATTGCTTCTAACTCAACTTGCCCCAGCCAATTCATATCTCGCAATTCTACGATTTTGGTTTGCAAAAATTCCCGCGGCCCAACTATGACACGGGCATTTTCTGCGTCTAACTCAATCACATAAATCGGTTCGCCCAGGGCAACACCTATACCGCGGCGCTGACCAATTGTGTAATTGATAATGCCTTCATGTTGGCCCAGAACCCGTCCGTCAACATGGACAATGTCGCCTGGTTCTGCCGCGCCTGGGCGCAACTTTTCGATCACTTGCGTGTAACGCCCGGTGGGCACAAAGCATATGTCTTGGCTGTCAGGTTTTTCAGCCACAGATAAATCGTAGCTTTGGGCAATTTCACGAACTTTGGATTTGTGTAAATTGCCTAAAGGAAAGCGCAACAACTCCAATTGGTCTTTGGTTGTGGTGAAAAGAAAGTAGCTTTGATCGCGCTCAGGGTCTTTGGCGCGCAGCAGCTCCCAGCCATTCTCGCCTATCCGGCTGGAAATATAGTGACCTGTCGCCATAGCATCAGCGCCAAGGTCTTTGGCTGTGTCTAGCATGTCTTTAAATTTGATTTTTTGATTACACATGATGCAGGGCACCGGCGTTTCGCCAGAAAGATAACTGGAGACAAAATCATCCATAACGCTATCTTGAAAGCGTGCTTCATAATCTAAGACATAATGTGGAATGCCAAGCTTTTCTGCAACGCGGCGGGCATCATGAATGTCTTGGCCAGCACAACAGGCCCCTTTGCGGCCAACTGCTTCACCATGGTCATAAAGCTGTAATGTAATGCCAATAACATCATAACCTTCTTGCTTTAAAAGAGCAGCAACAACTGAACTGTCGACACCGCCTGACATGGCCACGACCACACGGCAATTTTCAGGCGGCCCTTCAAGCGAAAGGCTATTCAGTTTTGCATTAGATTGTGTCATCGTTTCGTATATGTATATCTTTAATTGATATTTATCTTTTTCAAATGAATCAACGAAATGACTGGTTTTCCCTGTCCCCAGCCATAAATAATTTTGGTACATAAACCTTTAAGAGAGGCGAACCCTTCTTTTGTGTAAAGCTTTTGCTTGTGTTTTGCATCAATTAATTAATTGTGCAGCTCTAATCTTTTTTACAACAAATGCCCCTCATGGACCAAGCAAAGTGTGGTTAGTTTATGATCTTTTCAAGGCTTGGACTTAAAATTCTCCTAAAATCATAACGAATTAGCCTTAAACTTCAAGCTTGGGGGCGGCAAAAAACACCTCTCGACCCGGCAATTTTTGCACCCCTTTTCATTTTTTTGGCTTGGCACCGCTTGCACATTTCATAACAAGCCTTTGTTTTAACTTGCGTTTATTTCTTTTTTCTATTTGGCCTGAAAACTGCAGACGTTTCTTTGTCGCGTAAAGTCCTTCGCGTTTTTACAACAACTATTACGATTGAATGGTGCAAGATGACAACTGAAGCGCTTCAAAATTTAAAATCCTTAAAGACGTTCTTACAGCCTAAAGGATCTGAACAGACCGGAGATGTTGCAAAAAACGAAGCGGCTTTTTCTAATCATCTGCATGCAAATAAAGCTGCGAT
>JANQQH010000490.1 GCA_028285025.1 Hyphomicrobiaceae bacterium
CTGCTTCAATTTCGTTATCAGCGTCGAGAAAGGGCAGGTCTAATTGTGCTGCCACCCGGCGCCCAATGGCCGACTTGCCGGCCCCCATGAGCCCGACAAACACTAAGGATTTTGAGGCCAGGGCCTGTTTTGCAAGTTGATCATGGCTGGTGGATGGATATTGTTGTTTCATAAGGTTTGCATCACGCTTTAAAGTTTGTATTCCGCGCCTTGTTAAAGATAAGCTTGTTGACCAATTTTGCTTTTGTTAGGGTTGGTGTTGTTTGCATTCACAATGTCATGTTAGGTTGCTTTGAGCAAATATTTGTTTCCCTGAAAACCTTGATTTTCTAGCCGTTTATAGCCGATTTTTAAGTGTAGGGAACAAATATCGGGGAACAAAGGTAAAAGTGAGATCGTGGTGTAAAGTTTCCTGCGGGTTTGAGTTTGCGGTACGGGGTTGATTTTGGAGTGGGCATGCCTAGTCTGGTGCGGTTTTTAACCATACTTTTTTGGATATTTTCAATTACGATGCTCAGTTTTTTTGTGCTAGCGACCGTGTTTGAACCTTCTCAACGTGAATATAACCATGAAATTTTAGAGCTTACCTTAGAAAAATAGCCTCTTTAGATAATCGCTATGCCACCAATTTCAGAATTTCTAGCTATGCTTAGTGCGGAACGCGGGGCCAGCGCGAATACGCTGGAAGCTTATGAACGCGATTTGACGCGTTTTAGAACCTTTATTGAAGGGCAAAAATCTAGCCTGACTGAGGTCAGCTCTGAGGATATCAGGCTCTATTTGGGGCATCTGAATGAGTTGGGGCTGTCTGGTGCTTCGCGGGCGCGGCATTTGTCGGCTTTGCGCCAGTTTTATCGGTTTTTATTAGCAGAAGGGGTGATTGAAGACGATCCTGGGGCCCATATTGCTTCTCCCAAACAGGGGCGGCCATTGCCAAAGCTGTTGAATGTGAAAGAGGTTGAAACCCTCTTGGGGCAAGCCAAAGAGGAAGTGGAGACAGGTTCTGGGCATGGCTTGTTTCAAGCCAAACGGCTCTATTGTTTGTTAGAGCTGCTTTATGCCACAGGTTTACGGGTGACAGAGCTTGTGAGCTTGCCGTATGCGGTTTTAAGTGGTGATGACCGTCTGTTCATGATTAAAGGTAAAGGCGGGCGCGAGCGCTTGGTGCCGCTTAATCAATCAGCTAAACAAGCCTTAGGGGTTTATTTAGGCGCGTTAAAACAACGCTTTG
>JANQQH010000196.1 GCA_028285025.1 Hyphomicrobiaceae bacterium
GCCTTTGAACCGGGCTACGCCTGCGCCAAAGGGGCCAATTGCGCGCAACGTTATCAAGCCCGCATCTCTGGCCCCTTGCTTGATCGAATTGACATCCAAATCGAGGTGCCCGCTGTCACTGCCCTTGATTTGCTCGATGAAAGCCCCACAGAGAGCAGTAAAGATATTCGTGAGCGCGTGATGGTAGCTCGCACCATTCAAACGAAAAGATATAAAGACCTGTTAGGAGATCCCTTTGTATTAAATGCCACATGTCCGCCAACCTTGTTAAATGACATAACAGCCCCCACCCAAGACGGGAAAAAGCTGCTAAAAGAAGCGGCCGTAAAATTAAATTTATCTGCCCGCGGGTTTCACAAAGCCTTGCGTGTGGCGCGCACCTTAGCAGATCTAGAAGGCAGCCCTACCGTTGAACGCGCCCATTTGGCCGAAAGCCTTTCATATCGCTCTCAAACCACAAAAACAGCGGCCATAACCCACCCAAACACCGCCCAACCTGTTTCCCGTTAATAAAAAATTTGCCATAAATATTCATTTATGCCCTTTGTGCCGCGCCAAGCACTTTTTTCGCAAGAAAAGTAAGCCTTTTTAAAACGGTTTTTGGTTAATTTAATCTGTCTTCCAATCAACTGAAAAAGTTAATAGTAGCGTAGTCAGTTAAATGCCCAATCAGAGTCAAAATCAGCCGCCCCTTTTAAGGGACTTGCCCGCCGATGGTTTGTTTGAAAATCCCAATCAAGATCAAACCTCGCAAGAACAGGCCAAAACTCTTAAATCAACTCCTTTAACTCACATGATTTATGCCACAGCAACGATTGCCCTGGTAATGGCCCTCATCCTTGCCAGCATTGCTGCTTATGGATTTGTGATGTCCTCTTCAATAAATTGGGAGCAGCTATTGTTCATCTCTTTTCCTTTAACTGTATTCGGCCTACTTATGATCAATTGGGCCGAGCAGATTAAAGAAAGAAAACAAGACAAAGAAAAGCAATTATCAGACTTAAACAAAAAGCTTGAACAATTCAGCGATATTCAATGGGAGCTCAGCGACAGCCAGGCCCGTTACAGAGATCTTTTAGACAGTCAAAATGACATCATCATCCGGCGTGATAAAGAAGGCATTATAACCTATGCCAACAAAGCCTTTCTTGACACTTTTGCACCCCATGAGGAAGCCGTGGTCGGACACATATTCACTCCTCAAATCCTAGATGGCCAAGACAGCCCCTCGCTCATGTTCCAGGCAGGCCAAGGCCGCCGTCAATATCAACAACAATTGGCAACATATAACGGCAACCGTTGGTATTTATGGGAAGAGTTCGCCATTTTTGATGATGACCTTGAGATCACAGAAATTCAATCCATTGCTCATGACATTACCGACCAAAAACAAGCCGAAGATGAACTGCAAGACGCCCGCGATCAAGCCGAGGCTGCCAACAAAGCAAAGAGCCAGTTTCTAGCCACCATCAGCCATGAAATCCGCACGCCAATGAACGGCATTCTTGGCATGACCAATTTGATGATGGACACCAGCTTAACACCAGATCAAAAAACCTATTGCCGCGCCATTAATTCATCCGCCAAAAGCTTATTGTCATTAATCGATGAAGTGCTAGATTTTTCAAAAATCGAAGCGGGCAAAGTAGAGCTTGATCACCAACCCTTTGATTTAAGTCAGATCACCCAATCTGTCATTGAATTGCTAGCCCCGCGTGCGCATGACAAAAACCTTGAGATTGCCTCAATTATTGAACCAAATTTACCGCAAACCTTTTTGGGTGATGAAGTCCGCATACGCCAAATTTTAACCAATCTGATTGGCAACGCGATAAAATTCACAGACCAAGGCGGCATCACTGTAAAAATAAACCATCAAGGCCTAATATCTGAGCATGATCAATCAGATCAGTACACTCATGGGATCCACATCTGCGTGCAAGACACAGGCATAGGCCTTTCCCCTCAAGCACAAAAAACCATTTTTGGAGAATTTGAGCAGGCAGACCAATCTCATGCTAGAAAATTTGAAGGCACCGGATTAGGGCTGGCGATTACAAAACGCATCGTTGAAAAGATGAACGGCAACATCAGCGTTCACTCAAAGGCCAGTGAAGGGGCCAAATTTGAAATTCAAATTGAATTGGCAACCAAAGCAAATGATCAATGTCTATATTCAGCCACTCAATTACCCAAGCAACAACACAACATTCTCATTGTTGGCGATTTAGCCATTGAAATGCAGGCAATGGTGCAAACTCTCACCTGTGTTGGCATGAACGCAGTGCATTGCCTCCCTTCACAAGCCATAGAGCAAATAACAAGTCACGCCGAATGCGCCGAACCTTTCAATGTGTTGATTTTAGATGGCACCAGTGCACACGAACAAACCCAAGAACTATCCAGTCAGCTAGAGGGTAAGCTAAAAGAACATAATAACGATCAATCACCAATGAAAATTGTGGTTTTAGATATTGCTGCCCGCGGAGAGTTTCCTCACTTGCAGGAAAAAGGGATAGATGCCTATCTCACCCGGCCCGTGCGCGCCGTTTCACTATTTGCCAGATTAAATCAAGACCATACAAAATCCACCTCATTGTTGTCTCACCAGTTATCGTCTGAAGAGCTCTCTGATAGCGAACAAAAAGCGGCTGGCATTCATGAGCGTGTTTTGTTGGCAGAAGACAATGAAATTAACGCCTTACTTGCCAGCACTTTGCTGAGGAAATTAAGAATGGAAGTGGTCCATGTAACCAACGGTCAAGACGCCGTTGACAAGGTCAAGCAATTAAATCAAGACGACAAAACACTCGATTACATTCTAATGGACATACACATGCCGGAGATTGACGGCTTTAGCGCAACCAAGCAGATCCGCTCTTATTTAAAGAAACAGAGCAAGAGTATTTCTCCAGCTGTTCCCATTATCGCCATGACGGCCAATGCATTTGCATGCGATAAAGAAGAGTGCCTAAAAGCTGGAATGGACGACCATTTACCAAAACCATTTGAGACCGAACAGTTGCAAGAACTTCTAGAAAAATGGCGCCAACACCCAACGTTTGAGGAGAAAAACAAACAAGCTTCTTAAAAAAAGGGGCTTATAATGGCTTATCCTCATCATCCAATATTCGATGAGCCGGCCCCTCCAGATCATCAAACTGATTATGTTTCAACGCCCACAAAAAGCCCATCAATCCCAAAAAACCTAAGATCAACGCCAACGGTATAAGAAGGAGCAAATTGCTCATTTCATGTCTTTCCCTTAAAAAAACAAGGCCAAAGTGTGCCTTAACTTCCATGGTGAGATTTTTGCATTTTAAATCCCTTTGTCAAGGGCGCTCGCGTTTATCTCGACCCTTGACAAAGGGATTTAAAATGCCAAAGTCTAACCATGGAAGTTAAGGCACGGTGCAAGTCTCCTGGAGGATAACTCATTTCTCTTCTTTAGACGGAAACATCAAATTTAACCTCAAAGCATTCAGCATCACCACAATGGAAGACCCAGACATGGCAAGTGCAGCAATAATGGGTGTAATCCCCCCCATAACGGCCACTGGTATAGCAATGGCATTATAAATAAACGCTAAAAAGAAGTTTTGGCCAATCAGTCTACGCGATGCTTTGGCCAATTTGAAAAGCGAGATCATGGGCTGAAATTCTTTTTGCATCAGCACAAAACTAGACGAGACCTGCGCCACTTCACTCGCCTTTGCCGGTGAAAGAGAAACACTGGCTGCTTTTAAAGAGGGGCCATCATTCATGCCATCACCGGCCATAAACACCCGATGACCGCGTGCATGAAGGTCTGCAATGGTCTTGGCCTTATCATCAGGTTTCATGCCCGCACGGTAAGAGGAAATACCAACCTCACGCGCCAACCGGGCCACCGCCGCCTCCCGGTCCCCAGAAAACAAATGAAGTTCGATGCCTTGTTGTTTAAAGAACGCAATAACCTCTTTAGCCCCAGGGCGCACTTTGTCTTCAAAATAAAAGCGCCCAGAACCCACTGTCCCGTCTGCAGTATGATAGGAAACAAACAAACTCAAAAAGCCGTCATCGTGAACGTTTTCCTCAGCCTCAACACCACACCAGTGAGCTGAGCCAAGGCGCAAATTGCCCCCTTGCCAAGTGCCCGATAATCCAAGGCCAGGATGCTCTTGCACATCGCTCACACTTTGAGGGGAAAGGTTCGCTGGCTCAAATGCCCCGTTTAAAGCTTGAGAAAGAGGGTGCAAGCTTTGCCGGGCCAAACTCACAGCAGCCTCAAGTAATGCATCCTCTGTCAAAACGTTGTCAGTAAGGTGAGCCCTGCCAAGCTTAAAGTCGCGTTTCACCAGATGCGGTGTCGCCAAAGTCAGAGTGCCCGTTTTATCAAAAACAACCGTGTCAATTTCGCTTAATTTTTCAAGGGCGGCCCCTTCTTTCATCAAAACGCCGCGCCGATGGGCAATAGAGCTGGCCACCACTTGCACCACAGGCACAGCCAATCCCAAAGCGCAAGGGCAGGTGATAATCAACACGCAAATCGCTGTATAAAGCGCCTCTTGCCAAGAGGCCCCATACAACAACCAACCAATAAAGGTAAAAGCAGCTGCCAAATGCACCACAGGCACATAAAGGGATGCCGCCCGGTCAGCCAGTTGTCGGTAGCGCGGCGCTTGAGATTGTGCTTCTTCCATCAGGCGCACAATTTCAGACAGCAAGGTATTTTCCGCCACCGCTTGTGTTTCAATCGTCAGCGGCCCAGAAAGATTTAACAACCCTGAATAAAGTTTGTCTCCGCGCGCCGCCGTTTGCGGTAAAGATTCACCCGTCACCAATGACCAGTCCACATCACTGCGCCCCTCAACCACCTTACCATCAATCGGTATTGTCTCGCCCGGGCGCATAAAAACTTGCATGCCAGGTTTAATATCAGCAATCGCCATAGACGTAAAAGAGCCATCTTGTTCCACAACTTGGGCAATCTCAGTCTTTAAAGCAATGAGCTGCTTGACCCCATGAAAGGCCCGTGCCCGCATCATGCGATCCAATGTGCGCCCAATAAGCAAGAAAAACAACAAACTCACAGCCGCATCAAAAAAAGCATGCTCACCATGATTGATGGTTTCAAACAAACTCAACGCCCCAGCCAAGATGACGGCTAAAGAAATCGGCACATCCATATTCACTTGGCCCACTTTTATCGCTTGCAAGGCAGAGCTAAAAAACGGCCGCCCCGCATACACAATGGCTGGCAAGGCGATTAACGCTGAAAGCCAATGAAAAAAATCCCGTGTTGCCCCATCAGCCCCAGACCAAACAGAAACAGAAAGCAACATCACATTGGCCGCAGCAAATCCGGCAACAGCCATACACCAAACCAGTTGGCGTAATTCTTTATCATGTTGATCAAATCCAGCTCGGTCCATTAATGGACGCGCTTCAAATCCCAATATGCCTAATTTGTCTAACAAAGACTGACCAAATTGGGGGGGAAGAGGGCGGTTTTGCGGCCAAGTAAACATCACTTCCTTGCGGCTTAAATTAACCCGCACATTAGAAAGGTCTTTGTCGTTTGCAAAGTGCTGCTCAATTTTGCGCATGCAACCAGCACAATTCATATTGGGTACAACAAAAGTAAGCTTATTTAAAATCTCAGAATTCTTTCCTTCATGAACGCTTTGAATAAAAGGAGTCAGTCGATCATCTATTTTCTTCTGCGAAATCCCAACGGCCTTAGATTTTGCGGCAAAAGAGGGATCCATAGTCTGTGAACAATCTGAAAGGCTCATAAATTATGTTCCTCATGAAGCAGATGAAGAGATTGTAAATTGATAGCGCTGTGTATATGTCCCGGCAACATCAGGGCATTGTGCTTTTAACAACAAGTTCCAACGCCCAGGCTTTAAAGATCGACTGGCTTGATAGGCCCCTGAAGTTTGTAGGTTAAACACAAGTTTGTAATCTTGGTCCTCACTCACAGGGCGCTGCAAATTGCCAATGATCTTGCAGCCCTCAATTGCCTGGCCTTCTTTTGTTAAACGAAAAGAAAACACACCCTTTTCAACTTGCATATTGCCTTGCCAGCCATCTTTTTTAAATTTTTCTTGTGCGGCAATTTCCTTGTTAAAGTTTTGACTTGCCACATAACTGTTTTTCACCACCAACCCCGTCCAGCTTTTGGATGCAAAAAACACCATTGTGAAATTGGCAATGAATATGACAGTGAAAAAAGTCACAACAACGCCAAGCATATGCCGACCGGTAAATTTTGGTTTATCAACAGAAGTAGGTTCTTGATCAGAAGACATCGCAGTTGCTCGTTTCTTTTAACTAAATCTAAATTATCGTTTTTTCAAATGAAAGCGAGTATCTGTTACATGGCTATCATTTGTTTGCGGAATCTTGGCTTCAAACTGAAAATCAAGATCTGATTTTGGCAGAAATTGCGCCGGAACAGTAACGTAAATTTTTAAAACACGAAGCTGGTCCGGCGCCAACTCTAATTCAATTTCTTGTCCCGAGGTAAAGGTTTGAGAGCCTAAATTCTCAATGCGCATTTTAGCATTTTCAAACCCTTTCATTGTAAACAGGGCCTTATGAGGTTTAGGCTCCATATTCAAGATTTTAACCGTATAGCCATTGCGCACAGACCCATCTTTTAGCTGCACAGCAAGCGGGTTCCGATCATGTAAAACATTAACATCCAACCGGCTGCGCGTGGCAAGCACCAACACCATAGAAAGACCAATCAAACACCAGATGGCAGAATATAACAATGTTCTAGGACGAAATAATATCGGCACATGATTTTCAACCGGGGTGCCTGCTTTGGCTTTGTCATATTCTTCCAAAGTGGCATAAGAAACCAAACCACGCGGCTTGCCAATTTTATCCATCACGCTGTCACACGCATCAATACACAGCGCGCACGTGATGCATTCCATCTGTTGCCCATCGCGAATATCAATTCCCATAGGGCAGACCGCCACACATTTATTGCAATCAATGCAATCACCAATCGGTTGCCCATCTTTTAAAGCTTGTTTCCTATGGGCTGTGCGCGGTTCCCCGCGAAAATCATTATATGTGACAACCAAGCTTTTTTCATCCAGCATGGCTGCCTGAATGCGCGGCCAAGGGCACATATAAGTGCACACCTGCTCGCGCATAAACCCACCCAGAACATAGGTTGTGGATGTTAAAATAAAAACAGTAGAATAGGCCACCCAAGGCGCTTGGAAACTTAAAAAATCGCGCGCCAAAGTGGGCGCATCAGCAAAGTAAAAAATCCAAGCCCCGCCCGTGGCCAAAGCAATCAACAACCAAACAATATGTTTGGAAAGTTTCTTTTGTATTTTGTCAAACGACCATGGGGCTGTATCAAGCTTTATTCTTTGATTGCGATCGCCCTCAAAAAAGCGCTCAACCACCAAGAATAAATCAACCCACACAGTTTGCGGGCAAGCGTAACCACACCACACCCGGCCCCAAACAGAGGTGAGTAAAAACAACCCAATACCAGCCATGATCAGCAGGCCCGCCACAAAGAAAAATTCTTGCGGCCAAATTTCAATGAAAAAAAAGTAAAACCGCCGGTTGGCCAAATCCACCAACACAGCTTGGTCCGGGGCATAGTCGCCCCGGTCCCAACGCAGCCAAGGGGTTAGATAATAAACCGCAAGTGTGACTGTCATGATCAACCATTTTAGCTGACGAAACAGCCCCTCAACGCGTTTCGGATAGATTTTTTTTGGTGGTTGAAACAGCTTTTGAGAGCCGTCTCTATTAACGGCTTGAACGTCAAATCGTTCAATGGAAGATTTTATGTTCATTTATTTTTTTTCCAATAAAATGAAAAAAAGATAGGGAAAGAGGGGAGAGGTAAGGAGGATCATCAAAAAGATCACTCCCCTTTTTTCCTATTCTCCGCCACCTAGTGCATGCACATAAATGGCCAATTGCTTAATGGTCAACTTATCAAGACGATGCGCCCAAGCAGGCATCACGCCGGCCCTTGAAGAATGAATGCTTTGCACCACACTTGCTTTATCCCCACCATAAAGCCAAATTTGATCGTTCAAGGCCGGGGCACCTAATTCACGATTGCCCTGGCCCTTATCACCATGACAAGAGGAACAATTGTCAGCATAAAGTTTTGCACCCGTTTCTGTTTTCTGCGCGCTCGTATCAGAAAGAGAAAGCACAAAAGCGGCTACATCATCAACCTGTTCCTCAGTTAGCATTTCATCTCGCCCAAAGGCAGGCATATCAGAAATACGCGTATCATCATCCTGCTCAAACCGAATGCCGTGCTTTATGGTTTCGTGAATGTCCTCTAAAGAACCGCCCCACAACCAATCATCATCATTCAAGTTCGGGTTGCCTTTAGCCCCTTCAGCACCAGAGCCGTGGCATTGTACGCAATTGACTTTAAAAGCAGCCTTGCCGCCCGCCTTGGCAAAAGAAAGCATTTGTGGGTCGGCCTTTATCTCTTGCAAAGAAGCAGCTTCTAACTTTGAACGCAGGCCTGATTGGGCTTTTGCTGCATCGGCAATGGATTGCGCCACTTCAGCCCGGCTGGAATATCCCAAAGTGCCTTTGGTATTGTCATCAAGCAAAGGAACAGCAGGGTATAATACCATGTAAATTACGCCCCAAATAATAGTACCATACATCGTCCATAACCACCAGCGGGGCATAGGCGTATCCAGCTCATAAATACCATCCCACTCATGACCGGTAGTTGTTGTGCCAGAAACTTCATCGACTTTTTTAATATCAGTCATCTTTGTTTTGCTCCTCTTTGAGGGGAATTTGAGCTTGTTCAGAATAATATTTTTTAGAGCCCGGTCTGAAGGCAAAAATGACAACGGCAATAAACACCACTACCAGATATAACAACCCCCAGCTGTCAGCAAATTGACGCATAAGCGTATAGGTTTCCATGTTGCTCCTCCCCTATCGCAAATTAGCTTTTGCGTCATAAGTGGAAAAATCAACCATAGTGCCCAGCACTTGCAAATAGGCAATCACAGCATCCATTTCCGTTAAAGTTTCAGGGTCACCATCAAACGCGCGCACTTGCGCTTTGGGATAACGCGCAGCCACATCTTCAGCCCCATCAGACTCAGGGTCTGCTTGGGCATAAAGATCAGTTTTAGCGTTTTTAATTTGCTCATCTGTGTAAGGCACACCAACCAGCTTATTAGCTTTTAAGTGAGCAGCAATGTCATGCACCTTTAATGGCTTCATTAAGAACGGATAGCCAGGCATAATAGATTCTGGCACCAGATTGGTCGGTTTAATAAGGTGTTCCCTATGCCATTCATCAGAATAACGCCCACCAACCCGCGCTAAATCTGGCCCGGTGCGTTTAGACCCCCACATAAAGGGATGATCATACATGCTCTCTGCGGCCAGTGAGTAATGACCATAGCGCTCCACCTCATCACGGAACGGGCGGATCATTTGGCTATGGCACAAATTGCACCCTTCACGCTTATAGATATTGTAGCCCATTAGCTCCAAGGGAGAGTAAGGGCGCACACCCTTAACCTTTTCAATCGTGTTTTCCAAATAAAACAACGGGGCTATTTCGACGATACCGCCAACAGAGACAACAAGTAAGCTCACCACAAGCAGTAAGGAACTATTTCTTTCAAGAATTTTATGACTAAACATCAGTTTCAAGCTCCTACAGTTATGACTTGAGAAATGGGTTGGTCAACTTCACGTTCACCGCGAATGGTCTTCCACATATTGTAAACCATCAGCAGCGCACCAAATAGGAACAGCAAGCCGCCAACAGCGCGCAATACATAGAAAGGGTGCAAGATCAAAACAGTTTCCGCAAAAGAGTAAACAAGGAAACCTTCTGCATTATATTCACGCCACATCAAGCCTTGGGTGATCCCAGAGACCCACATAGAAGCGGCATAAATACAAATGCCAAGCATCGCAATCCAGAAATGCCAGTTGATCAAACGGTTGCTATACATTTGCTTGGCGCCCCACAATTTTGGCGTGAGGAAATAGAGTGCGCCAAAAGTAATCAAAGCATTCCAGCCCAAGGCACCAGAGTGTACGTGCCCAATGGTCCAGTCAGTATAATGGCTCAACCCGTTGACCGCTTTAATAGACATCAGCGGACCTTCAAAAGTGGCCATGCCATAAAAAGCAACAGAAGCAACAAAAAACCGCAAGATCGGATCTGTACGTAATTTGTCCCAAGCACCAGACAAAGTCATCAAACCATTAATCATACCCCCCCAGCTTGGCATCCAAAGCATGACAGAAAAGACCATACCCAAAGTTTGCGCCCAATCAGGCAAAGCTGTGTAGTGCAAATGGTGAGGCCCCGCCCACATATAAAGAAAAATAATCGCCCAGAAGTGCACAATAGACAGCCGGTAAGAATAAACAGGCCTGTTGGCTTGTTTGGGAATAAAATAATACATCATCCCCAAAAAGCCCGCGGTTAAGAAAAAGCCCACCGCATTGTGCGCATACCACCATTGAACCAAAGCGCTTTGCACGCCAGAAAAAGCCGCATAGCTGGTTGAGCTATATAATGAGACAGGAACTGCCAACCCATTGACCACATGCAGCAGGGCTACCGTGACAATAAAGGCAAGCAAAAACCAATTGGCAACATAAATATGGGGTTCTTTACGGCGCATCAGGGTGACAAGAAACACCAACAAATAGGCCACCCAAACTACTGTAAGCCATAAGTCAACATACCATTCTGGTTCTGCATATTCCTTGCCTTGTGTCGCTCCCAAAACATAACCGGTGGCAGCCAACACGATAAACAATTGATATCCCCAGAACACAAACCAGGCCAAAGGCTCTAAAGAAAGCCTTACCCGGCAGGTGCGTTGCACAATATAAAAACTGGTTGCGATCAGCGCATTGCCGCCAAAAGCGAAAATAACCGCTGATGTATGCAAGGGCCGCAATCTGCCAAAATTGGTCCATGGCAAGTCAAAATTAAGATTTGGAAAGGCCAATTGAAAAGCAATTAAAACCCCAACGGCAAAACCAACAACACCCCAAAAGGCAATTGCGATCACACCATAACGAACAATTGTATCGCAATAAGTATCTTCGGCGGCAACAGACCTGCCATCTCCACCGGCAAAATTACACTTGCGCACGAGAGTTAAAGCCATGAGCCCAAATGCCAGCGCAAAAACGAGCATGTGAATAAAAAATATTGAATCATGGGCTTGTGAGGCCGCGAAAAGTGCTAAAAGTGCAGCCAGTATTGAAACTGCCACAGTAATAAGAGTGCTGATCGGATCCATCTGAGGCCCCCATTATTTTTTTAAGATAAGATAGTTTTGCGCCAAACATATGATATATCAAGTCGAAATAAGAAATTCAGCTCTATCCAGACACAAACCGGCTATGCCTATCATTGTTTGTACGCAACAGTGACAGACAATGTTTTGATGTAAATCAAAACAATCATTGAAGAAATCAAAAGTGCGCAAATGTCGCACTTTATGCAAACACAAATGGATGGGAAAATAAAAAATGAAGGAATTTTACAAAGTGGTAAGACCTAATCATCCAATGAGCCGGAAAGAGCACTCAATCCATTCCGGTCAAGAATATCGACATACCGTTGTTGCCGAATATTTATAAGCCCTTGTTTTTTAAGGAGTGAAAATTGTCGACTAACAGTTTCAATGGTTAACCCTAAAAATTCAGAAATTTCAGCACGGGTCAAAGGCAATTCAAATGAATTTTCGTCACTGGGCAAGCCTTGCAAAAGCTTTGCATTATGCATTTTCTCACCAAAGCTTAAAATAACAGTGGCAACTTTTTCTATCGCAGACATTTGCCCCAGCATAAGCATCCAGTCGCGTGCAGCATCAAGCTCGTTTAACGTCAACTCAAAAAGCCGATGCTCAAGGGTTGAATTTTTTTTCAAATAAGCATTAAACAGATCGCGTGGAAACGTACATACAGTTACATCAGTAACCGCACTGACAAAATAAGTATTTTTATCTTTATAAGTTCGGCCAATAAAATCAGGAGGAAAGCCAAGCCCAATGGTTTGTTGTCGCCCATCAGGCAAAATCTTTGAAAGCTTAACAATACCTTCTTTGACGGCAGCATAACTTTCCAGCGGTTGATCATCAGAAAAAATCAAATCCCCAGCATGATATACCCGCGAACGAGTAATT
>JANQQH010000523.1 GCA_028285025.1 Hyphomicrobiaceae bacterium
GACAATCTTGATGCCTATGACGGTGACACCCATTACCAAGCCCATTATAATGAGGTCAATGCGGCGAACATTGACGCCGGTTGCAGCGGCATACTCGGTATCAAATGCTACTAGCGTCATCGGACGACGGAACATATATGTCAGGGCAACAGCAAGCGCTCCACCTATGGTGATTACGATTGCATCCTGCAACAGCATGCCGGCTGTCGAGCCAAGCAAGAAGCTCTCGATACCTGCCTGACGCCCAACTGACATCGACTGAATGAAGGTGAGCAGTACGACACCTACGCCAAAGAAGACCGAGAGAACCGCACCAATTGCAGCATCTTGGGAAAGACGCGTTGAGCGAGAAATCCATTCGACTATTATGAACCCCAGCGACGCACTAATGGCTGCACCAGCTAGCAATCCGATGAGATTTCGCCCATCGCTACCTATTGCGACCATGATCATGAAAGCAACTGCTATGCCGGGTAGTGTCGCGTGAGCAATTGCATCTGATACGAGGGCACGTTTGCGCAGGAACAGGAACGTCCCAGCAGCACCAGCGGCAAAACCAAGAAGTGCTGCGCCTACCGTAACCAGAGCCGCGTTATAACCCGCGTTCAATAGAAGAGCGTCAAGGAAAGCGCTCATGCGGTTTGTGGTAGCTTTGCCCCACCCCTCTCAAGACAAAGCTGTTCTATATGTGTTGTTGCTAGGCGTCCTCCATAGGTTGCCTGCAGGTTCTCGCTTGTGAACGTTCTTGCGACTGATCCTTCAGCGACCTTGCGGACATTGATAAGGAAAACATGATCGAAATATTCGTTGACCGTTGCCAGGTCGTGGTGAACTGCGATTACAGCTTTGCGTTCGGCTTTAAGGCTTTTGAGAACATCGATGATGGTCCGTTCTGTCGCAGCGTCAACACCAGAGAGTGGCTCATCAAGCAAATAAAGATCTGCATCCTGCGCTAGAGCACGGGCAATGAAAACACGCTGCTGTTGACCACCGGACAACTGTCCGATCTGTCGATCTGCAAAATCCGCCATAGCGACCCGATCAAGACAGGTGCGGGGGATCTCGCGGTGCTTGCCTGTGATCCAGCCGAGCAACCCAACCTTGCGATAGATTCCCATCAGCACTACATCGATCACAGTGGTTGGAAAATCCCAGTCGACGCTTGCTCTTTGTGGTACGTAAGCCATCTTATGACGCGCCTGGTTTAACGGAAGTCCAAACATTCTGACGTCGCCTGACAGTCGTGGGACGATGTCTAGTGACGACTTTAGTAGCGTTGATTTGCCAGCTCCGTTTGGCCCAATGATAGCAGACATAGATTGCGCCGGAAAAGTTGCGTCTACAGAAAAAACAGCAGGTTTCTGGCCGTAGGAAACCGTCACACCTCGTAATGTCAATGGGCTAGACGATACATCTGGTTGCGGCACAACATGTCCATCTATCGCTTTGAGATTAAGAGTGTTAGTCATAAGATATTGTTCCTTTTTTTACTATAAGACATAACAAAGTCCTAACTGTTTTAAACGTTATAAAGCAGCCATGTCCTGCAAGATGGTATCTCCTCAAGACAACTTATCTTGCATTCCTTGCTTGGGTGCTATCCCCCCAAGTGCACGAGTAATTGTCGTGGCATTATGGTCGATCATACCAATATAGGTGCCTTCATAGGTGCCAGGTTCACCCATTGCGTCGGAGAAAAGTTCCCCTCCGATTTTCACCTCATGACCCTTTGCTGCTGCCCCTTCAATTAACGCGCGAATGTTGCGATCAGAAACTGAGGTTTCAACAAAAACGGCCCTAATTTTGCGCTTTACAAGCAGATCGACAAGCTCTCCGATCCGTTTTAGTCCCGCTTCGCTTTCTGTAGAAATTCCCTGAATGCCAATGACCTCAAAACCATAGGCGCTACCGAAATAATTGAATGCGTCATGGGATGAAAGGACGACACGACTTTCCGTAGGTACAGAAGAGAGCGTTTCAGTCGTATAGCGTGAGAGGTCACGAACCTTTTCAAGATAAGTTTTCGCATTTTTAAAAAATATTTTTTTTGCCTCAGGACGAACTTCAATCATCGCATCGCGGATATTTACAATCACGCGTGACCAAAGGTTAGGGTTCATCCACAGATGGGGATCGTAGCGTCCTTTATAGTCTTTTGAACCTATCAAGAGGTTTTGTGGTACATCTTCAGCCACGGCCACAACCTTCTTGGATTTACCAAGTTTGAGTAAAAAATCTTCCATCTGGGCTTCAAGATAAAGACCGTTCCATAACACAAGATCGGCGTTAGATGTTGCAACAATATCTGTTCTTGTTTGGCGATAAGCATGTGGGTCCACACCGGCCCCCATAAGGGTTTTCACTTTGACCTGATCACCCCCGATCTGACGAACGGCGTCAGCTATCATGCTAGTCGTGGCTACCACAGTAAATTGACTTGAGGCTTTTGATTTATCTCCCGCGAATGCGCCAATCGTAGAAAGAGCAAGGAAAAAAATACCCGTAAGCGCACTTAAAAAAGAACTTCTATTACAAACAAACATAATTGCAAAACCTTTTTTGCTATTAATAATCATTCGCAATTAATAGTAAGCATGTTTTTTCTTAATTGCAAGTCATTCTTAATTAGAAAATATGTTAAGGAGCTTTTTTGTGACTAGAAACGCTTTGCTAAGTATTTTTGGCTTGCATTAGCTAAGGTAAATGTACAGCAACGAATAGCTACTATTTGCCCATCTGAAACGCATCTTGAAGATGAGCAGATTAAGACTAGGTTGACCTAATGGAGCTAAAGATGAGTTCCTACTTGCCGTTACGGCTCAGAATCTCAGGAAACTTGCCAAGCTAAAACCTGAACCATCACCCAAAACACAAACGGTATAACAAAACAGAAAAATAGGAGGGCAAATAGGTATGAATAAAAAGAATAACCATTAGACCTGGCCCAATAGCCAGGATAAAAAGCCTGACATCCACAAGAAGCTGGCACATGAATAATAAGCGGAAGAGACTAAATCAACAAAATCTGACAGACGTGGCTATTCCTCCTCATTGGCTAATAAATCCAACTCTAACCCTTCAATCTGCGGCATAGATTGGCCGGCGATGCCTTCCAGGTCGCCGTAAAGGCCAACAGTATTATCTATCACCGCTTGGATTTGTTTTTCGCGTTTGGCCCATAGGCGGCCCATGGCGGCGCGTTCTTTGGCCAGTTCGGTTTGCATGATTTGGAATTGTTCGCAGATGGCTTCGACACGGTGTTTAAACTGACTGCCGGTGAGGTAGTCGTAGACAAGGGCCATTTTGTCTTTTTGTCCCGTTTGGGCCAGCCTCGTTTTGGCAATGGCGATGAGAGTTTGGCGGGTGACCATGGCTAAGGGCAAAGCATAGCGCGGGGCGCAGATGTAAACACCTTCGTAAAATTCAAAGGTGTCAAGCCCGGGGGGTCTGGTTTCTGAAACCAGGATGGCCATTTCAGCGGCTGCGTTGCGTTGGTCGGTTTTGAGTTTGCCAGTCCATGCGTTGGACCATTTTTTGGTGCGCTTGAGTTCCCACAAGATTGAGCCGGCGGGTTGGCCGGTGGGGGTGATGACGTGTTGTTGCAGGTCAGCGCCATGGGTCCCTTTGGGGATTTCTTCGATGCGGTCATGGGGGAATTTGGCGACCAGGCTTTCTTCTAAGTGGAGTTCCATTGCCTCGCCTTGCAATTGTTCTGAGCCCTGGGCGGCTTTTTTTTGCAGCTCTTCAATTTTGCGTTTCATGGACAGGAGCTGTTCGTCTTTTTCTTTCAGCTTTAAGGCTTGCACTTGTTCGACTTCAGCGTGGATCTTTTTCATGATCTGTTCGCGCTCGGTGGTGATGCGTTTTTCAATAGTGAGGTTAAGCTCGCGCTCTTTGTCTTCTAGCTGGCGTTGTTTGGCTAGGAACTGAGCTTCTTTTTCTTGGGCTGTTTTCAGCTTTTTTTCGCGCTCTTTGTTCAGTTGCTTGAGCTGTTCAAGCTGTTTGGTTTTTTCCTCCAGATCGTCATTGAGTTCTGCCTTGATTTGATCACTGGCTTTCTTTTGGACCGCTGCGATTTCTGTTTTTAATTTGGCGGCAAACTCTTCCTCTTTGGCAGCAATGAGGGGGGCGGCGATGGTGTCTTCTAATTTAATTTCAGCGCCGCATTCTGGGCAGGTGGTTTTGAGTTTGGTTTTCACGGGCAGTTTACTCGCCATTGGGGGCCTCTAGAGCGTTACTTTGTTTAAAGACTTAAAAAGTGAACAAAATAGATCAAAAATCTGTATTGGGTTTTGGGAGAGCAGGCAAATTTCGATGCAGGTGTTCTTATTTTGTTCTAGTATAATATTGAGGATAAGTCAATTTGAATGGGGTGGCTGTCTTTTTTCTTTTGATAGAGATGGGTCAATTTTCTAATTCTTAATGGTTTTGCGTGTATTTTTTAAGTTGAAAACCATTGGTTGAGTAGAGAGGCAAAGATGGTATTAAGATTGGTATATTCTAGTGTAAATTCTGATATGGGCGTCAATGACTCTAAATTGCAGCGATTGCGTGATATTCTTGCCTCTGCTCAAAAGCATAATGGTCAAAATAATGTCACTGGGTTTTTGGTGTTTGATGGCACAACTTTTTTGCAGATCCTTGAAGGAGAACGCAAAGATGTGATCGGGACTTATGATCGTATTAAGCTGGATAAGCGCCATAAAGATATTCATTTGCTGGAAATGACAGATGTTCCGCAGCGTCAATTTGCTGAGTGGCATATGGGTGGATCCATGAGGACGATTGAGGCGCAGGAAATTTATTTAAGTCATGGTATTAGTCAGGAAATTAACCTTAAGATGCTTACTGCGGCAAAAATTGTGGCACTTGCGCTTGATTTGCAGGCTTATGAGCAGCAACAAAGTCGAGAGAGAGTATAAGCCTTAAGCCTTGTTTTAACGCTGATAAAGTCATTTGGGGATTGTTTTTAAGGTAAATTCTTGACTCTTTAGATGTTTCTGGCTTAGTTTTAGTCGATGATCTTGATGTTAGGGCCTTGAACTCTTCCGATTTGGGATGATTTTTTATGTGCTGTTTTTCTTTTGCTGCAGTTGGCGGTTTTAAAAATTTTCCTTTTTTTGATTTACGATCTGCTTTGGCATGGGTTTGTTACCGTGTGTTTAAGCGGTTGTATTGGCATTAGGCGGGAGATTTTTATGCTGGTTTGCAGTTGTAATGTTATCACCCGGGCTGATATTGAAGCCGTTATTACCCAATTGTTGGATGAAGATTGCTGGCGCTTAATTGTGCCTGTGCAGGTTTATCATGCTATGAGCAAACGAGGGAAGTGCTGTGGATGTTTTCCTAATGTGGTTGGGTTAATTGTTGAGGTTACAGAGGCTTATCATCGGCGTCAGGAAACATGTGAAGCTGAAATTATTTCTTTCATTGAGAAATTAAAAGAAAAACATCATCAGTGTGAAACGGCGCGTATGATTGCGCGGCATCAGAACAGCCAAATTCGTGTTGCTTCGTGATTTTTAAAGTATCACTTTTTCATTCCTTTAAATTTAAGATAGTTAAGATGGGTTTATTGGTTTGGCATGCATTGTTTGCTGGGCAATGAGCTTGAGGATTGCAAGATAGCTCTTTTTTAAAGTGCTAGTAAATTCTTTGGCGCTTTTTTTGCAAACTTAGCATTTAGAGCTGTACTTTATAATCATTCTAATCTATTGTGTCTATAATTTAAAATCATTCTAAATTAAATGGGTGTCTGTACCCACACTTATTGTCAGATTGAATTGGTTATAGGTATCAAATATTTGTGTTGTAATCGCAATGTCAGTTTTAAAGACCATTTTATAAATAAACGAAATAAAGAGGTGATGCTATGAAGGGTGAAAAGGAAGTCATTGAGCGGTTAAATGAGGCTTTGTTTCTTGAGCTTGGGGCCGTCAATCAATATTGGCTACACTTCCGGTTGTTGGAAGATTGGGGCTATGGGTTGTTGGCGAAAAAGGAACGCGAAGAATCGATTGAAGAAATGCATCATGCTGACAAGATTATTGAGCGGATTATTTTTCTTGAAGGGCACCCTAATCTGCAAAATGTTGCCCCTTTGCGTATTGGCCAGAATGTAAAGGAAGTGTTGGAAGCTGATTTGGCTGGTGAGATTGATGCCCGGGCTTCTTATAAAAAATCGCGTGAGGTTTGTAATAAACTTGGTGATTATGTCAGCATGCAGTTATTTGAAGAACTTCTTGCAGATGAAGAAGGTCATATTGATTTTCTAGAAACTCAGTTGGAATTGCTGGATAATCTTGGTGAGAAGAGATATGGCCAGTTGAATGCGGCGCCTGCTAATGATGCTGACTAGTTTGCTTTATTGTTAAATATTATATTGTCCTTATATGTAAAAAAGCACCGGCAGATACATCTACCGGTGCTTTTTTACATATAAGGACAATATAATATTTAACAATAAAGCAAA